>JAQVCG010000016.1:22607-35954 GCA_028689875.1 Candidatus Rifleibacteriota bacterium
CAAACGAACCGTAGGGTAATATTTTCTCCAGTTAGCCTGAAAAAATGTATAGTCTCCAAAAGTAACCGGCTCATTTACTTTAACAACCGACTTATGCTTTTCTTCGCCGTTTTTTATGAAACTTACGGCAGAGTTCCAGCTTTTTATGCCCTTAATTTTACCTTCGTCATCTTTATAATAGTCTATTGATAGCTTTTCGAAAAACACACTGAAGTCAGGAGCTGTAATGCCCTCTGCATAAGTCTTATGAAGCATTTCCACTTCTTTACGGTATTTATCTAATATTGGCGCATTTGCATCTGTATCGCGAATGTATCGTGCTTTTCGACTAATTTTATCGGCTTTATATCCGGCTCTCATGGCATTTAAAGGCGGAATGGGAACCCTATCGCCCTCACGGCCATGAATAACCGTTTCAACACCCGAAACCAAGCCCATATAACCGCCGGCCAAGATAAGTAAGAGACCTATATGCAAAATCATTCCGCCGGCCAAAGATAGGGTGCCAAAGGTATGTAAGCTGATTTTAGTCCCGTCTTCATCGATTCTTTCAAAATTAAAATATTTCTCTCGAAACTTAATAGAATCGGGTGAAATCTCTTTTTTTACTTCCAATGATTTTAGTTCAGCAATGGTAACGTTTTTAAGTCTGTTGACCAAACGGTTGTAAGTTGCTTTAAATCGCATTAAAATGCAAAAAATTGTTGAGAAGCAAAGAACTCCTAAAGAGCCTATAAACAAAAAACTACGATAAATGTCGTCAAAGCCTAATGATAAAATGTATTTGCCTATAACGGGATATTTTGTCAAATAAGCTGCTGCTTCCAGTTTTTGAGGAACTAAAGTTCCTATTACAGATAAAACAGAAATAATCGCAATTATAAAAACAGCAGTTTTTAAAGAAACCAAAATTTGTATTAACTTGTTCATTAGACGGATTATATAATAGACTCAAATTATTATCAATAGTTAAGCTTTGCGCTCATACTCAACTAAAGCAAGAGTGCAGTCGTCATCCCATGGAATAGAACCGCTGTGTTCTTTTAGTGTAGCATACACAAGTTCAAAAAAGTCATCAGCAGTGCCGGTGCATCTGATTTTTTTAATCAGCTTTTCAAATCGTTCATAACCGAATGGCTCACCGGACTCGTTCAAAGCTTCTATAATACCATCGCTATACATAACAATTCTGCACTTGTCGGGTAGTTTAGTTTTGCTTTGCAAATATTTCACGCGCTTGCTTGAGCCTAATGGGTATCCCACAACAGCGATTGATTCGGTGATTCCATTTTCATCCACTATCAAAGGGAAACTTTGACCTGCGTTGCTGCTGTGAAGCCAACCTTCAGAGTCAATAAAAGCCGCAAAGCAGGTCATCATTTTAACACGTTGCAGATTAGTCAGCATTAAACTGTTAAAAGCTTTCAATATTTCGCTCGGCTCTCTTATTCCTTCCTCAAATAGTGCGGCAAAACCGGCATGTGCCATTGAAACGACCAATGCGGCCGAAACGGAATGTCCCGAAACGTCGCCTAATAAGAACAACATTTCGTTATCATTTGGTATGTATGCATCGTAATAATCTCCACCGATACCATCCGCTGAAACTGTGCGCCCTGCAAAGGAAATACTTCCGCTACGCCTTTCCCCTGAAGGCAAAATGGTCTCTTGAATAAAACTCGCGACTGCGAATTCTTTCATACTTTCGAGAGAACTGTTAAATGCACCGGCCAGCTGTTCCCACTCATCGCCTGTATTCAATTTGATTCTATAATCGTGATCACCTGTTTCCATGGCACTAATGCCGGCCATAACCGACTGGGTCGGGCAAACAATGCCGCGATAGAGGCGAACAGTAACAAATCCCAGAGATAATAAAACCAAGGCAGCCGCCAAAAACATTTTATATTTAAAAGCATTTAGCTCTTTCGTTACTACTGAAATTGGCATGTAGGCAATGTAAATGTAATAATCTGTTTTTCTGGCGTTATACGCGCACAATATGTGCGGTTCGCCGTTAATATTTACCTCTTCGGAATACATATTAACGGGGGGCTGCATAACATTAAGTATTCTGTTAAAGCGCTTCCATAAGTCTAGTTGCGGATAGTTTACGCAAAACATTTTGGTGCTTATAGCAGCCAATTTCATTTCTTTAGGTAAACTTGCATCGTCGGCAAATATTCGATTTAAATAACCGCGCGTAAAATTGTAAAGACCGGAAAACAAAATAAAGCAATACTTTGCAGTGCCATCTTTATCGCGAATTATATTAACGTAATTTCTTGAATTCTCTCGGCCGTAACCAAATTCAAAAAACTCGCCGAGACTGTGGCTGATTTTTGCCAATGGGTTTTCGTCTAAATTACCTACAATAGAAGAAATAACAGCAGAAGAAACTTGATCTTTTGCTGTTTCTTTGACGATTTTACCGAGAGATGAATTGTATTGATTTATAAGATCTCGGCTTACGACTTTGACTAATGATGTAGCAGCGCGTTTTCCTTGTTCAGGATTTAAAGACAAAAATTCATCGACATTAAAATTGTCACTGTTATGCGATAAAACATAATCTATTTCGTTATCAAAAGGAACCCAGCCGTTTTCAAGACCGTGTTGAACCATTTGATCTCTATAATAATTGGGATACATCGGAAGCGACCTTAAAAAGCTCGACACAGACGCGCTTTTACGCAATAAATTGCCGTCTTTGTCCATTGTCATACAAGTGTCGTAACAGGCTTTTAATTCTAATTCTATCGTTCTGTCAATAAATTCTTGGACATTTTCCGGGTGCATATCAAACAAAGCAATTGTTTGTTCGTAATATTGTTTATAAACTCTGTAGATTTCTGTTGAATTAGCGTCTATCTGAACAATTGCATTCTGCATTTTTTCAATTTGTGACAGTTTTATGGTCTCGTACCTTGAATCTAAAAATGATCGCCAATAAAATGAAATTACAATTGAGGGTAAAAGCACAACCAAAAGGAACAAGAAACTCATCAAAAAGGTCAAAGAAAGCTTAAATTCGCCTAAATTTTCTACATAAAGCCTTAACCAAAAGGGAACCCAAAAGAAAAACAGTGCACAAGCCCAAAATGGCATAGGAACAAAAATTTCTTTTTCTAATGCAATAAAGACATTTCCATTTGGTCTAAACGCGGCAAATATTTTTTTATTGTCTACAACCATACGTTTATAACCGCTTTTTATGTCTTCTAAATTTAATATCTCTACAATTTTTCGCGCTGAAACACCTTTGGGAAGAAGATGTTCACTTAAATCATCAGTATTTAAGTAACCAAAATTGCTTTTGCTCACCTTAAAAACCTCAAATAAGACGCTCGCTACCTGTGATTTTTTAATGTATTTCTCGTTTGACAAAAACAAAATCGCTGTTATGGCATCATCAGACTTCGGCATTGCTTTTTTGCTCTTAAACCAAACTCCATAACTCATTATTCCTGTAAGGCTTAATCGCCGATGAAAACCCGGTTTACATTCTATAGTTTCAAAACCAACCCCACCGTTCAGAGTTCTTACAACAAAGTTTTTGGTCTCACCAACAGTTCTAACACTTTGATATTCTCCGGAATCAAGAATATCCATGAGAATTTTCCAATTACTTGAGGATTCTTTGTCTGTATTCAAAGGATTATGGCCGTTATAAACAATTATCTCAAAAGAATTTTTATCAAAATTAATCTTTTTAAGCCATGCATCATAAATAGTTTCAAACTCAGACAGTGTTTTACCTTCTGCGGCTTCAAAAAACCTTTGGAATATTCTCTCAAAAAGATTTTGATAGGAAAATGCAGAATGAAGCTTATCGCCCATTTTATGTAATTCTTCAATATACAGGCTTTCTGCCTGCTCTTGCTCAAAATTTTGCACGCCATAAATAATTGCCAAATTAATTGCAATTCCTATGAATAAAACAAACAGGTACCAACGGCGTGCTGTTATCATAAGTTTTTCCTTTGCAATATAATTACGGTCTGATCATCATTTTGTGCGCCCCACAGAGCTGCTTTTGCAAAAATATCCTCAACAGCATCTTGAGCATTCATTCCTACCGTAGAAGCACATATGTTTGAAAAACCTTCAAATCCGAGCATCTCGCCCGAAGCATTTTGCACTTCGGCAAAACCGTCTGTATAAAGAATAAGACTTGAGCCCGGGTCTAAAACGCGTTTTTCACCCTTTAAACGAATTTTCACATTGCTACCGATAGGCATTCCGGGAACTTTTACCATCTCAATTTCACCGGTGCTTTTAAGTATCAAAGGATACGGGTGTCCTGCGGAGGTAAACTCTAATTCACCAGTGTCCGGAGTGTAATAACCAAACCAAGCAGTCATAAAGAATTTTTTCGCTCCGTGAGTAATATGCAGTCGATTTATCTCTTTAACCAAGCTTACAGAGTCAGCTGCCTTATGCGCAAATAAAGCCAGCCACACTTTAACCGATGCTTGAACCATTGCCGGAGCTACCCCGTGCCCGGTAACATCCCCGATAACTATGAGCAATCTTTTGTCTTCTAACTCAAGCCAGTCAATATGATCTCCACCAAGCTCTGTTGCGGGAGAACATCTTCCGAAAAGCTCATATTTGTCTCCAAACAAACCCTTGTCAGGCCACAAAGTTTCTTGAACAGTTTTTGCTACTTTTAATTCTTGCAGCTGATACATAGTATTATTTAAGCTGCCTACCATTGTAGAAAACTCTTCAACCGGTGAATCCGGAAGTTTCTTACGAAAGTCGCCGGCTGATATTGCTTCTAAGCCGTTCTTTAATATTCCCACCGGCTTTATCAACAATGCTGACGCAAAATATGCTGCTAAAAGTGCCATAAGCAGAATCACGAAGGCCAAAACCAACAATTGCTTTTTTAAACTCTCTATTTCTGTGGCAATCAATTTGTATGGTCTGGCCATAAGCAAAGAATAACCATATAGATTGTTGCCGTAAATTGCACTTAGCAAATATTTCTCGCCGCGAATCGTTGCTAAACCATGCGTTGGAATTCTGCTTTTATATGCTTGCTCAGCCAATTTAGCTAATTCTGTCTCTTCAGCAGTCTTTCTTTTCGGAAAAGCTTTCCATTCTTTTTCAATACTGACAGGTATCGCGGCAAAACGAGGACTATCAGGCAATCGCCTTATTTGCTCGTCTCGCAATTTACTGATCTTATAAAGATATTTTCCCTGCAAAGTAAAGTCGTCCATAAAAACAAAAACACAAGCTTGAGATTTGTAGTTGTCGTCAAAAACAAAATCTGTATAAGATAAACTCGAATTTGAAAGCATATTTACATTACTTACTTTGCCGGCATTAAGCAAAATAATACGACTCATTAAACCACCCACATTATGCAAAACTGAATTTTTGTCAGTTGCCTCTATGTCAGTTGTTTCAACGTATTCACCGTTAATAATCTTAAGAAGAGAATTACCGTAATTGGCTATAGAATCCACATCTATGCCTATATGCTTACCTTCGGGACATTCACGAGTAAAAATAGATCCCTGTTCCATGTAGGCGACAATAACACGGCTAATAAAAGAATAGTCTTTTAAAACCTTGGACATAATTTTTATAACAGAATCGCCCATCGCTTTTTTAGACGAAACATCAAACCTATTAATGCTTCTTTTAAAATCTTTTTCTATAGCCTTATAATCGCTTAAAATACCCTCGTCAATACGATTTAATTCTAAAACATTCTGCTGTTCATGATTATTGACAAATATTTTTTCGCGTTCTTCGCGATCTGCCATACCGGTTATCAATAATAATGCCAAGGGTAGATTAACACCGAAAATTATCAGAGCGCTCATTTTAAGTTTGAGACCGGGGACAAAAGAAGTTATTCCCAAAAATACCGGCAGCAATAAAATAAATAAAATAATTGCGGTAACACTCAAAAACAAATTGATCACCGAGTAAATAGCGTCAATATCAACAGGATAAGAGCGTAAACCAATTATTGCGGCACCATCTTCTGTAAAGATTTTTCCACCGCATTGATTCTTATAGGAAAAATTATTTTCGCCATAAGGCATTTGGTTCACTGCATCAATAGCATCTTTTGGAAAACCGTGCCCCGGCGGCATTAGAATATCAGGAGAAACCGGATTCTGCCAGGCAAATCGATAGTTTTTTCCATAAACTAAACGCGATTTTAGAATTGCTTTTTCTAGTAACTTTTCTCCGGGAACTCCCTTTTTTCCTATGAAAACAATGAATTCCCCCGTTTTATTACCTAAGTTGTCTTTTAGCTGAAACCACCCGCCCCAATGATTGTCATGAGTTGTTCCAATTGCCACAACAGAATTTGGAAAAGATCCTAATATTTTATGTGCAGCTGCATATCCCGAAAAACGAATCAAAAACCGCTCGTATTTTGAAGTTAAATCAGGGTTTTTAACACATTCCAAATAACGTTGAGAAACTACTTTAGATAATACCGGTAAAAAAGGTAAAGAAAGGGCAGCTCCATTGCTGTCATATAAGCTCACGGTAAGCGAATCAGGATAATCTGATAAAATCTGCTTTAACCTTTTATTAAAGGTTTCAGACGGAAAAGGAATATCTGCAAGAGCTTTAAACTCTACGCCAAAATATCGCTCCGGTTGAGAGTTTCCTGAGATCTCGCTTAACAAACCAATTAAATATTGCTCTTCATTTTTGCGATGATCGTCGTAATTAACACTTTCAAAATGTTTGGTGGTGCCTGAAAATACCCAAAAAGGCAATAAAACAACAAAAAAGACTTTAAAGAGAGCGATAAAGGTCTTTTTAAAAGGATTATTGCGAAGGTCTTCCGGTATTTTCGCCAACCAATTCATTGTCCGTTAAAATCTCAAAACTAAAGGCTGAACATAACCTCGTCTGTTAAAAGTTATCTCGCTAACCTCAATAACCGGCTGGCGTTTGCTACTGAAAGAACCGGATTTGTTATTTCGAAGTTTATCAACTCGTAATACTTTTCCTAAGACTGAAGCTGAAGCAAGAGAAGCTATTCGGGCATCTTTGGGCAATGCTTCATCTATTTCTGCCTCAAAGCAGTAATCCATGTTAGAATCAGCATCCACAGATGGATCTGTATTAATTAACAATATGGTTTTGCCTTTTCTGGTTGTAATTGACTCAATTTGTCCTTCCCATTCAACAGCTTTGCCTACGTAGGGGAAAACATTTCTGCTTACATCTGTCACCAAAAAAGTGCGGCTTATTACAGCTTCGCTTCTCACTTGTTCTCTTTCTGCGGCAACTTTTTGTTCAGCACGTTGTTTATCAAGCCAAAAACGGCTTGTATTAACCATTTCATTTGCCTGACGAATCTGGTCCGGCGTAAGAGAACCGTAACTTACCGCCATAGACAACATAGACAAGGCGTTTTCGTAGTCACCGCGCTGATAATAGTATGAACCGCGGCTAAAATAACTATACCCCTGTTTGCCCGCAAGATAAGAAAGTTTAGCTTCTGCTTCCTGCAAATTTGGATTCAGCTCTAAACATTTTTTAAACTGAAAAACTGCATCATCAAGGCGTCCCTGAGATTCATAAACTTCTCCAAGTGCGAAATAAGCTTTAAGCATTTTGGGGTAAAGTTTAATCGCTTGATTGAAATAGTTTTCTGCCCTGTTAACAGAGCCCGTTTTCAAATATATTAAACCTAATGAATAGCTTATCTCAGCATCACTTGGAGTTAAACTCTGTGCTTTATTGTAATTTTCAAGGGCATCTGAGTATTTGTCTTCTCTAAAATGCAAAAAGCCAAGCATTTTATAAACACCGCTATCACGCGGATTTTCTTCAGATAACTGCTTATAATACTTTATGGCTTCATTGATCTTGCCCTTATTTAGAGCTTCACGAGCTTTCGATTCGAGTTCTCCGCTGGGAAGCTTATCAAAGGCAGTCTGACTAACAGTATCTTTACCCTGCAAACGCAATTGAGCATCAATATCGTCCTCTAAAGTCTTTTTAAGTATTTCTAATTCACGTTTTGCAGCCAAATAATCCGGTTTTAACTGCACCGCAATCTGAAATTCAACCAAAGCTTCTTTAACAAAGCCTTGTATCTTATAAACACGGCCCAGATTGTAATGGGCTTCAGGATAATTTTGGTCAATGTCTAATGCGGCTTTGAATTCTCTATAAGCCTCTAAATAGCGATTTTTATAAAAATGATTCAGGCCTACATCAACGTGCATTTTCGGAGTTGCAGCCATTATTGGTTCAACAACACAGAAGCTTATAAACATGGACGCCGTTAAAGCAAATCCTAAGAATATCTTTCTTAACATATTTACCCCTTTTTGTTTTACAAGATACAGTGTAACAGAGTGAAAATAAAATTTCTACACAGTTTATAAACTTTGCCACAACTATTTTAATAGCGTACATCATCTGATGATTGTTCAAACAGCCAGTTTAACGATTATACACGGATTTCAGGCAATGAGAAATAAAATATAAGTTGACTTTTTTAACTAATTAAACTACAATACATGCTCTTCGCTGGTAGTACAGCCAATTACATTAGTTAGCTTTGCGCTCCGGCTTTTTGTAGCGCTTCCAATCGCTATTATCTGTCACACTCATAAGGAACTACAAAATGCATAAAATTCGAAACATAGGCATTATTGCTCACATTGACGCGGGCAAAACAACAACTTCAGAAAGAATTCTTTACTTTACCGGACGCAATTACAAACTCGGAGAAACTCACGACGGAACTGCAACAATGGACTGGATGGTTCAAGAGCAGGAAAGAGGCATCACAATTACAAGTGCGGCCACAAAATGTAAATGGAACAACCACGACATTAATATTATCGACACCCCAGGGCACGTAGACTTCACAGCCGAAGTCGAAAGATCGTTAAGAGTTCTTGATGGCTGCGTTATAGTTTTATGTGCTGTTGGCGGCGTTCAACCACAATCTGAAACAGTATGGCGCCAAGCCAATAAATATGGCGTTCCCAGAGTAGCTTTTATTAACAAAATGGACAGAGTAGGCGCAGATTTTCAAAGGGTCGTAAAACAGATCAGAGACCGCCTGAAAGCGCTACCGTTGGTTATTGCACTTCCAATAGGCTCTGAAGACTCCTATCAAGGGCACGTAGATTTAGTATCTATGACCGCAAAAGTTTGGGAACCTTGCGATAAAGATCCTGCCGGCAAAATGGTAACATTTGAAATACCGAATAATCTCAAAAAAAGTGCCGAAGATGCAAGAGCAGATCTTATAGATATTTTGGCATCGTGCAACGATGAAATATTAGAAAAATACATGGACGGAGAAGAAGTTTCCGACAAACTTATTAAAACTGCAATTAGAGAAGCTACATTAAAAAACATGGTAGTTCCAATATTGTGCGGCACTGCTTTTAAAAATAAAGGCGTGCAATCGCTTCTTGACGCAATTGTAGACTATTTGCCTTCTCCTAAAGATATACAGACCTCTATTGGCTACAATAAAGACACACTTGAAGAAGTTGATATACCTTCTGACCCAAAAGCTCCATTCTCTGCTATGGCATTTAAAATAGCCGCAATGCCACATGTCGGAAAACTTGTATACACAAGAATTTATTCGGGAACCCTTAATGTGGGTGATCAAATATATAATGTTTCACGCGGAAAAAAAGAAAGAATCGGACGCATATTGCAAATGCACGCTAACCAAAGAGTCGAAATGGAAACGGCTCAAGCAGGCGACATAGTTGCATTAGTCGGAATAAAAGAAATCGGAACAGGCGATACTCTTGGACACGATAAAGATGCCCCTCTTCTTGAAAAAATTAGCTTCCCTGAAACGGTTATTTCTGTAGCTATTGAGCCAAAAACAAAAGCTGATAGAACGAAACTTAGTACAGTTCTTCACACTTTAATGGAGGAAGACCCAACATTTAAAGCCTCTATGGATGAAGAAACCGGAGAAACTATTATAGCAGGAATGGGCGAGCTTCACCTCGAAATTATTGTTGACAGAATTTTAAGAGAATTTAACGTGCAAGCTTCGGTGGGTGCGCCTCAAGTTGCCTATAGGGAAGGCTTACGAAAGCATGTTATAACCGAATACAAACTTGCCAAACAAACAGGTGGACGCGGCCAGTATGGGCATGTAATCATGGAAATTCAGCCAATGCCAATGGGAACAGGCTTTTTATTTGATACAAACGTTAAGGGCGGTACGGTTCCGTCTACCTATTTCCCTGCTATTGAACAAGGGGTTAGAGACGCTCTTCAAGAAGGCCCGCTTGCAAAGAAACCTGTAACTGATATTAAGGTCACTCTTACAGACGGTTCTTATCATGAAGTTGACAGTAGTTTGCTTGCGTTCAGAAACGCCGCAATAGAAGCAATGAAAATTGGCATGGCAAAGGCTTCACCCGTGTTACTAGAACCAATTACAAAAGTAGAAATCGAAACTCCCGAACAGTATATTGGCGATATAATTTCAAATTTGAATTCTCGCAGAGGCCGCATTATCAATATGGAAATGCACCACGACCTTAGAAATGTCGAAACTCATGTGCCTCTTGCCGAAATGTTTAATTACTCAACCCATTTGAGATCTTTGTCGCAAGGCAGAGCAAGTTTTAGCATGGAAATTTTGAATTACGCAGACGTGCCCGAAAGCATTGCAGAAAAAGTTCTTAAAGCAATGAAAGAAGCTCAAGCAGCTAAATAATAATTCAACCGTAAAGTGAGCCCCCAAAAGTATTTAATACTTTGGGGGCGTTTTATTTAAATAAAAGTAATTTTTGCAGGATTTCTTTGAGGAATAAGGCGATAAGTTACATCAGGATATCCGAACATTAGTGCGGCATAGACTTTTTCGCCTTCTTTTAAACCGGCTAATTTGGCTATTTCAGGATTCTTTGCGGCTGCGGTAGTCACAAAGCCCCCCCAACAAGTTCCAACGCCAAGTGTTGTGGCGGCCAAATCAAAGGCGCTTGTAGCCAAAGCAGCATCGAGAGAACCCCAAGAATAACCGGCAGGGCCATAAACTATAGCAAGCTGCGAAGCGTTGCGCGTCACTTGGTCTTCGCCTGTTTCAATCGATTTAACAAGCTCAGCCATGGCAGGAATTTTAGAAAAACCTTCGGCTACTGCTTTTGCTATTTTTAAAACTTTTTCTCTTCCATTTATTATCAACCAAGACAATGCTTGGGTGTTTTTGGCAGTTGGAGAATATCTTGCGGCTTCAACAATTTTTTCAATAACATCATTGCTTACAAAGCCGGGCTTGAATTGTCTTATTGAACGACGATTCATTTGAAGAGTTAAAAATTCTTCGTAGCTAATTATTTTTTCTGCCACGGGTTTAAAATTCCAGAAGTCTAGCCCTTCTACAGATATAGCGTTGCCGGGACAAACAGCAATACAATGGCCACATTTAATACAATCACCTGAAATTTTTTCGTTTACGCCTATGCTGCCGTCTTCTTGACGATAAAATATGCCGCGCGGACAATCTTTAATACAAGCACCGTCTCTTATACATGAATTATGATCTATTGAAATATTACAAGGCATCTTTCTCCCCCTTAGATTTTATTCATACATTATTTACATTATTATTTTTTATCTAAATACTCAAGCATCTATGTTGTGTCGGTGCCAAACTATTCTTCATCTTTTTCGCTATTTAAATAATTCTCTGCGGTAAGTTCAGATAATTTCTTGTTATTAAGCCAAGCCAAAAAGATATCGCCAAGAGCTAGAGATAAAGGCGCAAATATCATAGCAGACCCGATTGAGAAAATAGTATCTGTAAGATAATGCGCACAACCTATTACGCGCCCATATGCAACCATACCTGCCCATAAAATTGTAACTAACGAACTTAAAATCAAATTTTTACGGTCTTTAAGAATATAGAACAAATATATCAAAGGAGCTAACGACATAGCTATAGCAGTATGCCCGGAAGGAAAAGAAAAATCTCCCAAGCCGGGGCTGCAATCAAAAAAAGCCACGAACCCCCTTCCTGTAGAATCTAATTCAATTGGTCGGGGTCTGCCAACAAACAATTTGAGCAAATTAACAATTATGGCCGAGTGCAAAAGCACATGCGCACACAAAGCAGAGGCTATTCGCGACAAAGTCTTTTTTTTATTTCGTATTTTTTTATCTGCCAACAAGTAAGCGGCAGCAATAATCATAACAGCTAAAGGTTTGCGTCCCCAATAGTGGATAAATTTGCCAAATTGGGATTCTTTGTAAGGAAGAGCATAAATGGCGGCCTCTAAATCATAATACGAAAATATGACTAATGCGACAAAAGTTAACAGGCTCCAGATAATTATCCAATTTATTCCCTTTTTCATTAGCACAGTATAATCGCTTTAAATCTATTATACAAACTAAATCACAATTTTATGAGTAACAAGAAGCTATTTCATGTAATAATAAATTGCAACTGGCAATATAATCAGAATAAATATAGCTAAAAATCAAAGAAAATGGGCTTTAAGTATCAGATTATTTCGTATGTATTTTTCCTTAAACAGGTTCGTTAGTTTTACGACATTTGTTTAAATGTAGTAAAATTCGGGTTCGCGCCTTTTCGAGCACATTCGCCCGAATATGAAAGAAATAATAGTGTAACCAAGCCCGCTAAATTTTCTGGCTTCTTGAGGGCACACATATATGCAGGCGGTGCAATTGTTGCATTTCGTTGCATCTGTTATCCGCGGATTTTCTATTGGTATGGCATTTTCAGGACAAATTTTCGCGCAAGCCTTGCAATCATTACACTTATTACTTGTTTTTAAAACTATCGGCAACTTTTTATTGGGAAGTTGCTTGTAAGGTCTATTACCCGGGACAGAAATCTGCCCTTGTTCTTTCCTTTTAACAATTTCGAATGTTTTTTTCGCAAACTCATCAATTTTAGTTTCGTCTGATTTATCGGGCCTGCCTTTTGCGACCCTCGGAAACATCGAATGAGCAGCAATTATCGCCGAAGCACCGGCTATCGTAAAGCCATTTCCCTGCAATACATCTGACAATTCAAGCAAAGCATCGTCATAGGCTCTATTACCGTAAACAACAGAGATTATAGCATACGCACCATTGCCTTTAAGTTTATTTAGCATAGACAGGGTTTTGCCTGGAATTCTTCCCATAAAGACGGGAAGAGCAACAACCAAAATATCATCAGCGCCGAACTGGAGCTCATTTTCAAGAGGGGTTGTCAACAAATTTATGGTCTTTGAATCCTCAGAAATATTTTTTGAAATCAGATCCGCGACCCTTGCGCAGGTACCGCCGGGACTAAAAAACACCTTTGTAACATTGTATGCCATTTGTAGCCTCCTC
>JAQVCG010000082.1 GCA_028689875.1 Candidatus Rifleibacteriota bacterium
GAAGGAATGCGATTGTCTTCTGACAAACGCCCCTTCGGACACCAACCCGAGCAAGACATTCCCACACTCAGCGCAAAATCAAGCGCAGCTCTGTCAGCTCCGGTTTGCCCACCCGATATAATCATTGAAAGATTATATTTTTTTAACTTCTTAACCATTTTCCCTTGTCTTATATAACCTAACCTTCCTTGAAAAATGTAGCTTTTAATCGAATTAATTATATGCCTCTAAACATGAATCCTTTTTTTAGGAAAAATGGGACAAACTATTTTTATTTTTTTTTAAAATGTTTATAATGAAAAGAAAAAAACGGAGCTCTTGTGGCTGAAAATCAAGAAAAACTTTTTGCCGACTTTATCAATACACCGTCTTCTGACAATGCTTTGAAACTGGTTTTGTCTTTCAAAGATTATATAAACAGAATTGCCTGGAACTGGAACAATAAAAATTTATCCTATAAAGACAAAGTAAAAGAATTAATTTGCGAAATGTTTTTAATTCTACTTGAAAAATTCGACTCGAAAAAAAATCGAGATTTAAAAGCTTTGATGCTTTATTTGCATCTAAAACTTAAAAAAACAATTATGCAGCCATTTAGTCAAGATCTGCCATTAACTCAAGATTATAAATTAGTTGGCCGCCAAAATTTCACCTATAGCAAAATTGAATACTCAGATACTCTTTTTCAAGAAACCCGAAAAACACTTCTTGCTGAGCAAAACTTTGAAGCTGCACTTTTATATTTTTTATTTATTCATGTTTACCCCGACACGAAATGGGCCTCAAGAATTCTTAGCGAAAAATTTGGATTTCCAAACGATGCCAATTTTTACGAAACAAACCGAAAAAGAATATACAGATTTAACCATAAGTTAAGAGAAAATCTTCAAACAATAAACACTCTTAATTGGCATAAAATCACAGAATGGTCTGTCGGAGAAAGAAACCATTTAGCTTGGCGGATAATATTTGTATCACCGACAGAACTTGCAGACAACTTATCAGACGAGCTGAAAACACTGGATTTATGGCACGCAAGTTTTCATAAAGATGAAAACTATTGCCACAATAGAATGTCTGCCGCAGAAAAAGTTTACAGTTCTATGAAAATTAACCACAAAAACAGCAATTTAGACGCCGTCTTAAAAGAAGATACAGAATACTGGCAAGATCCACCCGACATACTCGGCATTTTACTTGGAAAAAACATTAAACAAGAAACTTCTCTATATTTAAACGAACAAGACACAAAATCTTTTGTTGATTCGTATAATGATCCCAACAGAGATTTTGAAAAAATTGCTGAAGACATGACAATATGGTTTGAAAAACTCTTGAAAGCAAAGTTGGAAAAACTGAACAAAGAGCCATAAGTCATTTTCTTGCCTAATATCAAGACTTAGGTTATAATTTCAGCCACCTTAATAGCCACGAGGGCAAAATGCAAAAATTTAATCAAAAAGAAATAGATAAACGAAGATGCTTCGGTATCATAAGTCACCCTGACGCCGGGAAAACAACCCTGACCGAAAAGCTGCTGCTTTTTGGGGGCGCAATTCAAATGGCCGGCGCCATCAAAGCAAGAAAATCTGACAGACATGCAACAAGCGACTGGATGAAAATTGAGCAGGAACGCGGCATTTCGGTAACAACTTCAGTAATGAAGTTTAACTACAGAGATTATGAAATAAATCTGTTAGACACCCCCGGACACCAGGATTTCTCTGAAGACACATACCGGGTTCTTACCGCCGTAGACAGCGCTCTAATGGTAATAGACAGCGTTAAAGGTGTTGAAACTCAAACCGAAAAACTCATGACAATATGCCGCATGAGAAATACACCCATTATAACTCTTATAAATAAATTAGACCGCGAAGGCCAGTCCCCATTAGATCTGCTTGCAGAAATAGAAAACAAACTTCAAATCGAATGCGTTCCTCTCTCTTGGCCAATAGGTTGCGGCAAAACCTTTAAAGGTGTTTACAATATTTATAAAAAATCAATTTCGCTTTTTAGGCCCGGAGAAGCCAGAAGACCCCAAGACACAGTTACAATTAAAGATCTGAATGACCCCAAACTTGACGAATTGCTTGGTTACCAGGCCAAAGACCTCAGAAATGACATAGAACTCTTAGAAGGTGCTGCAAACCCGCTTAACCTCGAACACTACCTGAGAGGCAACCAAACTCCCGTATTTTTCGGCAGCGCACTAAACAACTTCGGCATACAAGAGCTTTTAGACGCATTTGTCGAATTATCGCCATCACCAAAGCCCAGAGAAACCGAAACAAGAACCGTAATGCCTTATGAAAAAGACTTCAGCGGTTTTGCATTTAAAATTCAAGCCAACATGGATGCCGCTCACAGAGACAGAATTGCCTTTGTCAGAATATGCTCAGGAAAATTTACAAAAGGCATGAAAGTAATGCACCACAGGCTAGGCAAAGAAATTACAATTGCTAATGCCACTATTTTTATGGCCCAAGACAGACAAAACGTCGAAGAAGCTTACCCGGGCGACATTATCGGCATACATAATCACGGTACAATTAAAATCGGCGACACATTCTCTATTAAAGAACCTCTCAAATTCACAGGAATACCCAGTTTTGCACCCGAACTCTTCAGAAGAGTCATTTTAAAGAATCCGCTAAAAACCAAACAACTGCAAAAGGGCCTGCAGCAGCTCTCTGAAGAAGGAGCAATACAAGTTTTCAAGCCGTTATTCGGTAATGAATACATTATTGGCGCAGTCGGCGTACTGCAATTCGACGTAACAATATCAAGACTCAAAGAAGAATACGGCGTTGACGCTATCTACGAAGCCCTCGACCTGGGAATCGCCAGATGGATCTGTTCTGACAACGAAGCAAAATTAGAAGAATTTAAAAAGCGTTACAAAACCGCTCTTGCTCTTGATACAGCCCAAAAACTAACCTTCATGGCACCTGACAAATGGCGTCTAAATTATGTAATGAAAGAATGGCCCGAGATTAATTTCCTCGAAACAAGAGAACACGAATAAAAACAAAGCGACGTTTTTTCGTCGCTTTTTAATTATTCCAGTCGGGTTTTGAAGGACTCTCGCGAAATATGCACGAGTCTTTGTCGCAGGGAGTTTTGAAGATCGCATACCTGCTGCAGCTTTTGCATTCAGGCTGAAGATATCGGTTCGCACATGAGTTTCCTGATTTCTTTTTCATTCTGACCTCCTCGAACTAACTTGACTCTCTTACTATATATATATCGGCATTTTTCCTAAAAAACCTTAGCCGCCTTTAATCAAGCAATTCGAAGCATTTTTCCGCATTATTTATGGGAAGTGCGTGTCCGGCGTTATCTGCCATAAATGTCTGTGCCTTCGGCAAACATTCTGCCAATGCGCTTTTTTGAAATTCAATGTCAAGTAACTTATCAGAACTTCCAAATAATGCTTTTACAGGAATATCAAGACCTTTTAACTTTTCAAAAACTTGTTTGTAGGTCGATGCCATCCAATTATAATCATTAACTTCAGCTAGCAAAGTTTCAAACCTCGTGTAACGGGGCAGCCAAGTTGAATAATAACTTTCATCGGGAACAACCGGGTAAAACGACTGCTCTATGCGCTTTTTTGAAGGTTCTTGGGCAAGTAAAGGTTTAAAAATACCGAGAATGGTTCCAAGGAAGGGATTTTTCGAATGTTTGGGCAAATTTGAAACACTATCATCTTTTGGCTTTATATAGGGGGAATACATAATTATTCCCTTAACCTTTTCAGGAAATTCAGCCGCGATTTTACACGCTACATATGCGCCGAATGAGTAACCAATCAACCAAGATTTTCCGCCGCACTGCTTATCAATAAACTGAGCATAAGCCTTTGCATCAATATAAGGATCAGGGGCAGCACTTAACAACTCTTCGCTGCAATTGTGTCCCGGACGATCAATAATTACCAATCTGCAATTTTCTTTATTAAAATTTTCACACATTCCCGAAAAATCTTTTCGGCTCCCCGGATTGCCATGCAAAGCCAAATATGATTCGCCGGCCCCAATTTCTGAAAAAGAAATTCTGGTATCAAGGATATTTACAAATGAATTCATTTCACGAAAAGCCATTTTCAAAACCTCATTTCGATTATTCAAAATGATTGTAGCACATATTAAACTTAATAAGTTTATTTTATGTTAATATGCTGTATAATTTTATCGGATAATTATATAACAAGACTTTGCAGGAGCGACAAATGCAAGAAATTGATTACCAAGCATGTTTGAAAGAAATTTATGAAGAAACAAAACCACTTCTCGGACAAGGTAAAGTCGCTGAATATATTCCTGCGTTGGCTGAAGTTGACCCAAACCAATACGGAATAGCCATTCATACTCTTGAAAACAAAACCTATACAATAGGCGATGCAGAAGTTCCCTTTTCAATTCAAAGCATTTCAAAAGTATTTGTTTTTTCAATGGTTTTTAAAGCGTTCGGAGATAAACTCTGGAAAAGAATGGGAAGAGAACCCTCAGGAAACTCTTTTAACTCACTTATACAGCTTGAACTTGAAAATGGTATTCCCAGAAACCCCTTTATTAATGCAGGAGCCTTGGTTTCAACAGACTGCCTATTTTCTTTGTCAAAAAATCCCCTCAAAGATATTTTAAATTTTGTCAGATCACTTTCAAATAATCCTAAAATTATATATGACAGCGTAGTTGCAAACTCAGAAAAAGATACCGGCTATCGAAATGCTGCCCTTATAAATTTTATGAAAAGCTTTGGCAACATAGAACACGACGTAGACGCAGTTTTGAACACATATTTTCACCAGTGCGGATTAATGATGAGCAGCATCGATTTAGCAAAAGCTTTTTGTTTTTTGGCAAACAAAGGAGTTAATCCTTTTAACGGCGAATCAATTCTCACGTTGAGCCAAGCTAAACGTTTAAACGCCTTAATGCAAACCTGCGGATTATACGACGAATCAGGAGAATTTGCTTTTTCCACAGGACTACCGGGAAAAAGCGGTGTCGGAGGCGGAATAGTAGCAGTTGTTCCGAATTTGTTATCAATTTGTGTGTGGTCGCCCGCACTAAACAAACACGGAAACTCGCTTATTGGCATGAAGGCACTTGAACTGTTTACAACAAAAACAGGCATTTCGATATTTTAAAAAAAACACCTCTAAGCATTTAATTTGCCGAGAGGTGTTTTTTTAGAAACGCTTTAAAGCTTAAGAGAATCAGAACAAAAACTTAAACATATTGAAGAATTCCATTTTTGCCTTTTTCATAAAAGCTTTGTCCCATGATGCAAAATCTGCAAGAGTTATTTCGTTGCATCTGCTCAAGTCTTTTTCGAGCATAACCTTAAATACTTTTGCAAGGCGATAGTCTTCTAATGCCACAATGTCTTCAGAATCACTCGTATGACTTCTGGAATTAACATTGTAAGCCCCGAGAGTTACCGCAAAATCATCAAACAAACTGACTTTAGAATGTAGTGTTTGAGCACCGCGCCATTCAAAAATTCTGGCACCGACGTTTAAAACTCTTTCGTAGGCATATCTGCCGGCCCAACCACCGCTCGGGTGATTATTTGATTCAATGCTGTTAGTAATTACTTTAACTTCAACGCCCCTTGCAACCGCCTCAGCAATTGCTTTAACCAGGCGATCGGTAGGAATAAAATACGCCGATTCAAAAATCACTTCTTTTTCGGCCATATTCATATAGATTTCAAACATATCTAACACGTTGTCATCTTTTTCATCAATTGGGAAAGTTGTTATAAAGCGAGCATTAACGTCTTCAAACTCAGGTGCTTCATCAAAATATACCGGAATCGCACCCCTTATTAATTTATCAACGTTTTTCAACTTCTTAAAGCTATTGATTTTTTGGTGTGCTTCTTTTTTCTTTGCGTAATCACCAACTTCATTCCATTTTTTTAGTGTTAAGTCTTCCCAGTTTTGCTCAAAAAGATCTAAGATAGATCTTACAAGGGGCCCTTGAACCTCAATATCTGTATCGCGCCAGCCGTATTCTTCTATTTCACCTTTTGCATACTCATCACCGATGTTCATGCCGCCAACCACAGCAAAAGAATCATCTACAATAAACAACTTTTGATGAGACCTGAAATTAGCCTTCAAAACGTTTTTCAAAATTGGATTATTTATCAAAACCTTAACACCGGCATTTTTCATACGTTGAATGCAACCGTCTTTATTCCCAAAAGAAAAGGCGTCATCTAATATTAATCTTACATCAACCCCGGCCTGGGCACGTTCACACATTATGTCTGTAAGAGCATTACCGGTTTCGTCATCATTAAAAAGTAAGGTTTGAAGATATAAACTCGATTGAGCTGATTGTCCTAATTCAAATCTTCTTGCAAAGCTTGAGCGCCCATTAGCCATCAGTTTGATTTTGTTTAAAGGAACCAATTTAGAACGTGTTAATGCCTCGGTTGAACCGGGTTCATAGGTATCAAGAACAGCGGCATTGTATTCTTCGAGAGCCTTGTCAAGCTCTCTGGCTTTGGCAATTCTTTTAATATTGTTTATTCCATATGAACCAAAATTAACTAATTTCACAGGAAAAGCGAGCCAAGAGGTTTTGGCAAATTTTCCAAATTTATTAACTGTGGCGTCAACTACTTCTTGGTATTCTTTTCTTTTTTGTTCAACAACAGAAAGCTTTTTATAAACTCTTATTGTTGCCATGGCCTGTCTGCGATATTCGGGATTTTGAACCGAACGAGCATAATTTAAAAGCACTGTTTGAGTCTGAGAAAGGTTTTTGGTCTTTTGGTAAATTACTTCAGCAAGCTTTAAATAAGCATCTTTTTTTAATTTTTCATCTGTGCAATTGGTTATGAAATCTTCAATCATTGCTTCGATTTTGTCGTAATTAATATCTCTTGTAGGCAAACTCATCTCTGCTACTATACCATCGTATTGGCGTTGCAGACTTGATTTTTGCCCTGTTGCATCAGGAGATTGTATGTCAATTACAGAAGGAACAGGCGAGTCAGGATCTGCATAATAAGCTAGTTTTCCAATAGATTTATAGTAAGCCTTTGAAGCAGCTTGAAGTTCTACAAGAATAGATGAAACAGTTTCGGAATCAGCTTGAACAGATATAGCTTCTCTGTATCTGCTGTATAACGCCTGATATCTGTCAAATAAAGTTTTAACGTCTTCACCTGCAAAAACAGAAGATGCAAAAAACAATATAAAAATCAAAAATAAATATTTGTTTCTATTCTTCATAACTGCTCCATATTTAAATGATGTCTATTAATTGTAATGATTTAATTACTAAACAGCAACCTTCAATTGTACACTGCCACGATTTT
>JAQVCG010000017.1 GCA_028689875.1 Candidatus Rifleibacteriota bacterium
TGTGCGCTGACGTGGGTTGTATTTATCAATAACAGTATCAAAGATACCGCCATAATTTTAAAGATGATTCTTATATTCATTTTTTTACCTAACAGTTTAAACTTTTTACATTTACATAAGTATTCTATATTAAGTATACGTAAAAATTACCGGTTGTGTAGTAAAAAAAATAATTATTTTGAGGTTACTGTACATTAAAAAAAAGTGTATAATCATATGAAAGTGTATAACTATTCGGAGGTTGGCATTATGAAAAAAACTGGTTTGTTTATATTTATTTTTATCGGTCTGTTGTTAGCAGCGCCGACATCATATGCAAATGATTCATCGGGATTGTTCAATGTTTCGACAGAAATTGAACAGCCGGCAGTTAATATTCCAGTGTCCTCTGAAGAAGTCCAGGTAACAGTTACATCCACTTCGGCACCTGAAACTGAAGAAGCTCCTGCTGCTACAGCTCCCGTTGTTGAGTCTGAGCCGATTTCTTATACAATAGAGAGCGACGATAATCTTTGGTCTCTTGCTGAAAAATACCTTGGCGATGGTAACCGATACCCCGAAATCGTAGAGGCAAACAAAGATAAATATCCTTCTTTGGTTAGTAACCCAGATTTAATACACCCAGGCTGGAATCTCGAAATACCACCCAAAGAAGAGCCTAAAAAAGAAGAACCCAAAAAAGACGAGCCCAAGGTAGAATCCAAAGATGAAAAGGGCGCAGAAGACGTTGTAGTTGAACGCGATTCCGGAACAAACGTAGATAAAGTTGTTCAGGTTAAGCCCATGACTACTGTTCAGAAGCTTAAAAAGCTCAACAATGCCCTCGACAAAATCAATAAAGATATTAAATCTGACGGCTATAAAATCACTGATCTAACCGAAAAAACCGTAAGAGATCTTATCGACAAAGGTTACATGACCGAAGAAGAATGGATGTCAATGAATCCGCCCGAAGGCTGGAGCTACGACGTCAGATTCGGCAAAGTAACTCTTGTTAATAAACGCAACAGACCTCTTACAAATCTTGAACTTCTTGTAATGACTGTTAAAGACGTAATTAATATAAATAAAGACAAAAAAGAAGCTGAAAAAGCTAAATTAGAAGCAGACAAGGCTAAAACAACAGAAGTCAAAAAAGAAGAACCCAAGAAAGAAGAAGTTAAAGAGCTCTCAGACGAAGAATTAGCCAAAAACGATTCTGAATCTAAGCAAAAGTCATATGACGAAGCAATGGGAAGAACAACAAAAACTGCAACTCAAACTCAGACTGCAACTCAAACCGCCACTGAAACAGAAGTTAAGAAAGCGGTAGAAGAAGTTAAAGTCGGTGCTGACAAACTTTATGCAGATGCAATCACAGAAATTGGTGTTCCCGATATAAGAAGCGTAAAACAAAGAGATTATTCTAAGGCTATGAGCGCTCTTACCAGACTCTTGACCTGGAAAGAAGAAAACAAATACGCTTATGTTCTTAACGGCTATTCAAACATCATAGATCTCGAAAAAACTCTCAAATCTTCTCAAGAAACTTATGTTAAAAAGGTCGATAAAGATGATACCGGTTGGTTCGGCGGCAGCATTAAATCTGCCGGCAATAACGTAGAATCAAACAAAAAGACCCTTAAAAAAGCTTGGACTTCACTCGAAGAAGCTATCAAAATAGCAAAAGCTAAAGCTGACGAAAGCGCCAAGAAAATTGAAGAAAACAAAAAGCTTGCCGAAAGTCTTGCAAAGCAAAAAGAAGAAATCGGATACGACACCTCTAAAGCAAAAGAACTGCAACAAATTGCAAAACAGATTAAAGACCTCGAATCTGACAACAAAGATCTTCAAAAAGACGTTGATGCATACAAAGATATAGTAGCAGTTTTTAAAGTTTGAAATTTGTTGAATAAGTTGTTCTAAATAGTTTATAATTCCGGTTGAAGGGTTTCTTTCAACCGGTTTTATTTACCGTTTAATTAGAAAACACGTGTGTAATACAAGTATGAAAGGTGTATCAGATGCAGAAGAAAATATTAACTGTTTTAATGATGACTTTGATTATTTTTTCGGGGTTTGCTGCCAGCGCACAAGAAAAACCCACAGGAAAAATTTATTTTATCGATGCCCCAACTACCGATAAATCATTTTTAGCTTCAATAAATGCCGATGGCACCGGTAAAGAGAGACTTACACCCGCTTTTAATAACTTGAGTTTCCCTATTTATAATGAAAAAAGCGGTTGGATAGGCTTTACTAACAAAACTCCGTCTCTCGAATCAGAAATTTATCTTATGACTCGTAAAAGAGTTAAAAGAGTCTTAATAGGCGCAACCTTAGAAGACTTTTCACCCGACGGAAAATCTCTTTTATATTCAACTACAGATGGAAAAGCTGAATTGTACATATATAACATTGCAAGAAAAAGATCTGTTAAAATATCTCAAGACCTTAAAATCGTTTCTGCAAAATGGTCTCCTGACAGCGAATGGATAATAGCAAGCGCTTTTACAGACGATGGAACCACTGATTTATATCTTATTTCAACTCTTGCACAGGGAATAAAAAGACTTACAGATACAAAAAAAGTTAACGAGTCTTTTCCCATATTCTGCAATGACAGCAAAACTATTCTTTATACAACCGACAGATACGGAGACTACGAAATGGAATACATGGCCGTTGAAACTCCCGATATTTACAGACCGGCCATTCACGGTTTGTTTCCAACATTGTCGTCTGATAACGAATTTATGGCCTATGAGAGCTCTTCAAGGATAATGATTGCCTCTAAAACCGGCCTTAACCCAACCTTTTTGACAGAAGGTAAAACCCCGTTCTGGATAAAAAAATAAAAATAAAAGCAAATTAAAATTGACCTACAGCTATATGAATTGTAATATAAAATAAAATACTAATGGGAAGGTTCTTTCATGCTTAAACTAAAGAAGATTCTTGTACCTATTGATTTTTCAGCCAACTCTGAACTTGCTATTGCTTATGCTACAAGTCTTGCTAGCGAATATAATGCTCAGATTCATCTTTTGAACGTTGTTGAAGAAGAAGCAATGACAGCCGGAATCGGCGGCGATCCTCTTAATACTGTGCAACGCTGGAAAGACCAAGCTTTAAAGCAACTTTCCAACTTTGTTCCCGAACAGTTCAGAGACATTGACTTTATTAAACAAGTTCGCGGCGGTCTTGTTTATGAAGCTATCATTGAATACGCTAAAGAATACGAAATTAACCTTATCGTAATGGGCGCTCACGGCAAAACAGGTTTCATTGATTCTTGGTTGGGCGGAACCACATACGAAATAGCGAGAAAAGCTCCTTGCGCAGTGTTAACAGTAAAACCCGACGGACGTGGGTTTGTTGACGGGCACGGTGAAGTTCGCGACAATTCGTAATAATCGATTTAATACTGTGATTTAACCAAGCATCCGATTCAAGTTTTCAAAGACTTGAGTCGGATTTTCATTATCTGCTATAGCCACGTCAATTTGATAAGAAACATTTTTTCGCATGTTCAATGAAGCCGGTTTGTCTTTTAAAAACATGCCTTCACAGCCGTTTCCGAGGTTCATCATAAAGAAATTGTCGTTATGTGAGTTTGTGGCTGTAATGCCCGGTTGTAACGCATTTGGAAACCTTGTATATGAAACCAGCGGGTTCCAGGCCCGGCCTGTGCGAATTGCAACTAATGAATCCGGTATGCTGTCTTCGGCCCATTCTTTTGATAAAACCGCATCTAATCGTTGTTTTCGAATGTAGTCCAATGCGCTTAAATTGCATACATTAAAGCACCAGTCAAACACAAAAGTTAAGTTCGAAAACATTTCAGCCAGAGCGAACCCTTCCCAGCCGAAGCATCTGAACTCGCCTTTTTTAAGCCCTTTAAGCTCTTTTTGTATGCTTACCATTTGTTCGTGGTTAAATATGGGTGGCAGCCAGTAGGTTATTTTCTGCGGGTCTATTTTGCGCGCTGCTTTTTCTTTGTCAGAAAACCAGGGTATTATAAATTTGTCGGCAGGCAGCTCTTTTTCAAACGGAAATTTATTATTAAATATTTTTAAATAAACTTCGCTTTTAACATTTTTGTTCTCAAAGTGTTCTGAGTAGTCGGGTGCTGCCGTGATTACAGGAAAAGGCCTTTTTTGTGGCGGCGGTAACTGGTCTAGTTTGCTAATCGCCTCAACCAGACTTCGTTTTAATTTTTTAAGAGCCCCGGCACTTAAGTGCAGCCTGTCTCCAAGCATTGTCGAGACATGTCTGCCTGCTCTGTATAAATCGCCTAATACGGCAAATTTATCTTGCAGCGGCCCGTCTTTGAGGCCGGTGTTAAGCGCCGGGTGCAGTAGTTCTTCGCTTTCAAGGCGCAATTTATGTTCGTTGATTATGGCTTCTACTGCTAATGGAGTTTGATCGTATCCCGACCAAAACAAATCAATGGGAAGCCTTTCCCAGTCTTTGTTCCACATTGTTTCGTGATAGCTTTCCACGGCTTTTGAAGTGCGCCTCAACTCTACTTTTGCGCCCAAATCTCTTGGTAGTCCTCTTACCCAAAGGCAGTCTTTTCTCTTTTTATCCGGTTTTATATAGGTTATGCGTGCGCCGGCTTTAATTCCGTTTATAACCCAAAACAGCCCGTCTCCGGCTTTTAACGGCGCCTTAATCAACAGTTCGGTTAATCCGTCGTTTGTTTTGCCGGTTGTTATTGCGGTTAGCACACCTTCGCGGCCCGATGTTTTTCCGGTTTTCCAATTTTGTGCTTGGGGTATACCTCGGTAAAACCCTTTGCCCGAAGCTCTCGAAAAGACTTCAGAAAGCTCATTTTGCTCAAAGGTCCCTTCGTCTAGCGCTTTTCGGTATTCTGATACTACCTGATACACGTATTCAGGGCTTTTCATGCGCCCTTCGATTTTAAGCGAAGTTACTCCGATTTTAGTTAAATCTCCGACTTCTTCAATCAGTCTTAAATCTTTCGGGCTAAAAAGAAATGTTCCTTTTTTGTCTTTTGAGGTCATGTATTCTTTGCGGCATGGCTGGGCGCAAGTGCCTCTGTTACCGGATCTCGTGCCGAGTGATATGCTCCAAAAACATCTGCCCGATATGCTGTAACACATAGCACCATGAACAAAAACTTCGATTTCGAATGGGCATGACTTAACTAAATGTTCAATTTCTTGCGCCGTTGTTTCGCGGGGCAAAATAACTCTGGTTATTCCGAGTTCTTTAAGCTGCTTTATTCCGCCTTGTCCGAACCATGTTGCCTGTGTGCTTAAGTGAATCGGAATTTTGCTCTTTCGTCTTCTCAGTTCTGCTGCGATTCCTAGGTCTTGCACAATTAAAGCGTCGGGCTGCAAAATTTCATAAAAATCGAGAGTTTCTTTAAGCAGTTTTTGTTCATTTTCAAATACTAATGTGTTTAAAGTAATATAAAGCTTTCTTTGCAAAGAACGGGTGACCCTTCGCGCCCATTTCAGCGACTGTTCATCGAAGTTTGCCGCAAACGCCCTTGCACCGAATCTTTTTCCGGCCAGATAAACTGCATCAGCTCCGGCTGTCAGGGCTGCCTTTAAACCCGATATGCTGCCGGCCGGTGCTAACAGCTCTGTTTTATTCTTTTGCTCAGACATGCTTTGATAAAATTCACTATCTTTCTGAAAAATATAACAGTGCCATTTTATAGCATTCTGTTCCGAGACCGCTTATAACACCTCTGCACACGCCGCTTAAATATGAAAACTGCCTAAAGTCTTCTCTTGTGAAGATATTTGAAATATGCACTTCAATCGCGTCTACCTGCGTGCCAATTATGCAGTCTCTTAATGCAATGCTCGTGTGAGCCAGTGCGCCCGGGTTAATAATGATTTTTGTTCCGGGCTCAAGCTGCTGTATATAGTCTAATATAGCACCTTCGTGATTGCTCTGAAAAAAATCGACTTCAATTTTGTGTTTTTTCGCAAAAGTTGCGAGTTCACTCATCAAATCAGAAAGAGTTCGCGCCCCATACAGCCCCGGCTCACGCTTTCCAAGAAGATTCATATTCGGCCCATTTATAACGTGTATCATATTTCAGCTGCCTTTCCTCTCAAGGAGTATATCAAGTATTCTATACGAACTTTTAATAAATGCAATAAGTTCTGAAACGTTCTTTATACAAATAAGCCGTTTCAAAAAACGCCCTTTCTGCCACCAAAACTGCTTAATCACGCGCTTCAATTCGTCGTGCTGCCAGTCAGCGCAATCTTCAATCACAAGCCTATCCACGCTTCCGGTTAAAAGCGTCCCCGCCGTTTCGCAAAAACTTTTATCGATGTGCAACCCACATAGCACGCCTGCGCTTTTAAGCTCTTTGAGCCGTTCGCTGAGCTCTGCAATGTTGTTCGGTTTATAAAACCAAATTTGCTTTAAGGGTGCCTTTGCCCATTCAACAGCCTTTAAGTCATTTGTTTCAGGGGAAATTGCGAACGCAGCTTTTTCGCTTTGCATAAGTTCTGTGAGTTCGCGCAGTGTTTCGCCGGTTATTCCCGAGGGCCTGAAGTGAAACCCCTTAAAACCTGAGCTTTTGAGCCAGACAACCATCGATCTCAGCCAATCGATTTTTGGGTATGTTTTAATTTTGCTTGTTTGGTCTTGAAGCCCCAGCCAAGGTTGATATATTTCTATGGTTCCGACTGTAAGCATCTTTTCAGGTGAAATCGTGTATCCTTTGTCGCAAAGTGGCAAATGAGGCACCGGCAGCACACTTTCTTCGCTTTCGTCTGCACCGCAGATTCCGGCTAATTTTTCGCCTTTTAAAATGCGGTAAACAGACGATTTTCCGTTGTCTAACACCGCAAAGTCAGCATATTTCTCAAACCCGTCTGGTGCAGAGTTTATGCCGATTGAAATGTGTTTAAAGAGTTTGCGCAGTTCAATGCAAAAATTCGATATTTTAGCGGGCGAATAATGCTCAGGCAGCGACAGAATCACAGACTTGCACCGGGCAGTTATTAGCGAGGCCACTTCCTCAAAAACTTGTTGACGACTATCGGCAACCGCGATTCTATCGTTTGCCAATGCAGCCAGGCAACAGAGGCCCAGCGGCGCCTCGTAACTGTCGTCGCAAGAAGCGCGATCGAGGTGCGATAGGTTAGCAAGTATGATTTCGAAATCGGGCATTCAGTTCACTATTTTGTCTATGTTGATGAGATAATAGTCTTCTTCGATGTTTACCTGCGGGTTTAGCGACCAGCGAGTCTTGTAATTCGGAGATCCGCCTTCGAAGGTTACATACAAATAGTGCCCGTCATAGTCGAGGTCTTCGCTGCCTGCGCCGATTGTAACGGTTTCAGCCCAGTTTTTCGCGTCTGAGAGCTCGTAGCCCGTTGTTTTGTAGGTTTTGCTCTGCCCTTCAGGCTTATAAGATATGATCGTGCCCTTTTCGTTTAAGGGGTTTCTGTAAAAGGCCAGCTTGCCATTTTTTGCTCCGTAAGAAATGCTCAGGGCGATATAGTCGTCGCAAACGCTCATTCCCTGAACGGATTCGCGGCAGCAAATTACTGCGTCGGGTTTGTGGCCATTTTTAACCGAATCGCCGGACTTGTATTCGTATTTGGTGTTTGAGGTTGGCATGCCCTTTGAGTCGGTCAGATAGCCTGATATCCAGGTGCTGCGATTGAAAGGTTTCGATTTGTGGTGCGGTATGGGGGCGTATGAGTCGTCTGATGATTTAACGAAATCGCCTACCCATAAATACTTACCGTCGAAACTGACAAAACTGGCTTTGCTGTCTGTTTCGTAAATAGCTTTAGCTACAAGCTTTTTGTAAGGCAAATTGAGGCTTTTAGGTATTCCGGTTGGCTTGGTGTCGGGTTTTTTGGCAGTGTCGTCTTTTATAAAGTCTATGATTGTTTTGGCGTCGAACCCGTATATTTTGCTGCCCGAGGCGGCCCAGATAAATTCGCCCGCAAGTGTGATGCCGCCGGCATGACCGGTATATGCCTTGTCTTCGCTTTGATAAAGCTCAAAACGGCAAATAGCTTTTCCTGTTTTGGCGTTTAAAACTACAAGCTGCGATGGTTTTGTGGTCTTTTTGGTGGGATAAAAAGACAAAACGGTGTATGGGTAACTGTCTTGGTTCTTTTGGTCTGAAGCGGGGCTTATGACTTTGTCACTCAAATAAGTGATGCCTTGGCACACGAATTTCTTGTCGTCGTGTCCCGGTATTTTATGTGATTTTGCAACAAATTTTGGCTTTTTGTCGAAAATGTTGTCAATTTTAGCTTCTGCTTTTTCTTTTATTGTTGATGCCCCGTCTTTAATGGCATCTTTTGCGGTTACAGCAGCTTTTTTGATAGTTTTAGCTATTCTTTTAAAAATGCTGGTCTTTTTGTTTTCACTTTTTTCTGAAGTTTTGGTTTTAGAAACATCTTCTGAAACCGCCGCCTTTGAACCGTCTGATACTTCGGTATTTACATCAAACAAAGACGCTTCTGAAATGGTGCCGATAAACATGCAAAACAAAACTGCCAGAATAAATCTTCTTTGCATCGTCATTGCCTTTCTGTTGCTTTCACTTGCTTTATCGCGAGCTTACACTTCTAATTATACTATATGAAACGCAAAAAACACACAACTTATACGAAAAAGCCAAGATTAAAATGTTATAAGTAAATTTTAAAAATGTACAGACTTTTTGTGAAAAAATGGTATAATGTAAACAGATGGGCAAAGTGAGAGATGTGCAAGTTGCTCCGCCAAAAGGTGGAGCTTTTTTTTTTACCTGTCTAGACTTATCGTTTGCGCCTTAGTCTTGCTACATAGTCATTCCAAGCTTTTTGAATATAACCGGGAAGTTTTTGCTTCGATCTTTTTGTGCTTGGACTTATAACAGTTGCCGAAGGAGATGCGCTTAATCTCGCTATTAGAGCGTCGTTTTTGTCGACTACATCTATAACCGTTGCGCCGTTATAGTTGTATTTTCGGTAAATTCTTTTGACAGCAGGGGGCGGAACGGCAAGTTTCCCGCCTATTACAACCGGAGACGGGGCGTGAATAATCAGCCCGCTGACATCTCTCGGAGTAATATAAGAAGGAATTACGTATTCGTCTCTGTCGCCGATATAATCTGCTATAATTTGCTTGAATCCAAGTCCTGCAATGTTTTTCAGAAATCGTGCAACGCTGTAGTATTTAGAATCTTTTGCGATTGAGTTAAGATCCATGCCGCGCGGCGCAATTTTTTCTTCGATTACCATTACTATAGGCCCGTAAAATCTTGCCACACCAATATTCGGCGAAGTAAAAATGAAATGGCTTTCAGCGCTTACAAGATTTTGATTTTTTGCATTTACGTATAGTTCTTTTGTTGATTCGAGTGTGTCGAAAATTTTCATCAGAGTTTTAGTATGCAATATTTTAGCCTTGTTAAAGGATTCTGATTCGCTGTTTCCTTCTTTGGCCAGTTTTGCAATTATAGAGCGCATTCCGTGTGAATTGCAGATGGTATCGGTTAAAAAATGAAACCCAAGCAACTCTTCTTTGTCGATTTTGTCGGCTTTTCGCGAACCAAATCCCCTGTAAAGCACCGAAAAATAGCCGTCAGAGATTCTTTTAACGGCTGTTTTCGAATTCATGGAATACATTGATATTTCGTTATCTGTAACGGATTGTGCATATACTGACGAATTGTTTCCGGCCATTATAAGGGCGCACAAACTTAAAGAAAGAAAAAATCTTTGAGCCATTTTTTTTATCTGCATTAATTTACCTTCATATAAAAATTTGACAATAGTTAATTATATCATATATTCCATTTTTATGTGTATACTTATAGAAGTATCAATAAGAAACTAAAGGAGACCATGATGTTGTCACTTATATTTACGACAATTGTATTTGCTTTAATCTCAATTTTTCTGCCCGGCTTTCAGGTAAAGGGCAGCAAGCTTAATTTAGTTTGGCTTGCTTTGGGCTATCTTATTCTTTTAGCTCTCAGCAATTTAATTCTTTTGCCTGTTACAGGCATCTTGGGTTTCTTGTTAAAGATAATCAGCATCATTCCGATAATTGGGCCTGCAATTGCGGGAGCCGGACAATTGGTTGCCGCGTTTGTGCTTACTTTCGGTTTGACGCTGATTCTTTTGATTATTCTCGATGCCGTAATGGATAGCTTTGAAATGAGATCTAAATGGGTAGCCCTTTTAGCTTCACTTATTCTGTCCGTGGTCAGAGTGATATTTTTGATTTAAAGCTTTTCCACCAACATGGCTACACCCATGCCGCCGCCGACGCAAAGAGTTGCCAAACCCTTTGTCTTGTTGGCGTGTTTCAATTCATGAATAAGGGTTGTCAGAATTCTGGCACCTGAACAGCCGATTGGGTGTCCGATTGCAATAGCGCCGCCGTTTACGTTAACTTTGCTCATGTCAAAGCCCAGTTCTTTAGAAACGGCTAATGATTGGCTTGCAAAAGCTTCGTTTGCTTCTATCCTGTCGAGGTCTTCGATTTTCCAGCCTGCTTTTGCAAGTGCAGCTTTAGTAGCAGTGATGGGGCCTAATCCCATAACATTCGGATCAATTGCTGTTGTTGCGTAAGAAACTATTTTGGCTATTGGTTTAAGGCCGTGTTTTTTTACAAATTCAGCAGATGCTACAATAACTGAGGCTGCTCCGTCGTTAATGCCGGATGCGTTGCCTGCTGTAACGGTGCCGTCTTTTTTAAATGCGGGTTTTAGCTTGCTGAGGGCTTCAATAGTGGTTTGTGGTCTGAAGTGTTCGTCTTTTTTGAAAATAATGGGGTCGCCTTTTCTTTGAGGAATTTCGACCGGCACTACTTCTTCGTCGAATTTGCCGGCTTCCCAGGCAGCAGCTGTTTTTTGCTGGCTTTCAACGGCAAATTTATCTTGTTCTTCTCTTGAAAGGTTATACTTTTCGGCAACTCTTTCGGCAGTAAGGCCCATATGTTCTTTTGAAAAAGCATCTGTGAGACCGTCTAATACAAGAGAGTCTGTCATTGTCATATTGCCTAAATTAAGGCCCGGTCTTACTTGTGCGAGGTGTGGGGCCATGCTCATGCTTTCCATACCGCCCGCAACGATACAATCAGCGCTGCCGGCTTTTATCATGTCGGCGGCTAATGCTATGCTTTTGAGACCTGAACCACAAATTTGGTTGATTGTCCAAGCGGGAACAGTTTCCGGAATTCCTGCACCAATTGATGCCTGACGTGCCGGACCTTGTGCCTGACCTGCCATTAGAACGTTACCCATGATGACTTCATTAACCTGTTCGGGTTTAACGTTTGCTCTATTTAGGGCTTCTTTGATTACAATGGTGCCTAATTTGGCTGCAGGCACTGTTTTTAAGCTTCCCATAAGGGTGCCGACTGCGGTTCTTACTGCACTTAATATATAGATTTCGCTCATTTCTTTTCTCCTTGATGAGTGTTTTAGTCAATATCCATTACTTTTAAGTCTTCTTCAACAACAATGAAGTCTGCTTCTGTATTAGCTCTGATTTCTTCGATGCTGCTGTCTTTATTATATTCACTTAGGAATAGTCCGCCCGATGTTACTTTGAATACAGCTAATTCTGTAACAATCATATTAACAACGTGTTTGGCGGTTAACGGGAGTTTGCATTTTTTTAGAATTTTTGATCTGCCTCGTTCTGTGTGAAGAGTAGAAACAATAACATTTTTTGCTCCGACTACGAGGTCCATTGCTCCGCCCATACCGGGAACTTTTTTACCGGGGATTATCCAGTTTGAAAGGCTTCCTTCTTGGTCAACTTCTAGGGCGCCTAATACTGTGTATTCAACGTGTTTGCCTCTGATAAGGGCAAAAGATGTTGCAGAGTCAAAATAGCAGCCATATGGCATTACAGTTACATAAGCGCCGCCTGCATTTGTTATTTCGCGGTTTTCCTTAGCGAGTTCAGCTACGGGACCCATGCCTATTATTCCGTTTTCTGACTGAAAAATAACGTTTATATCTTTAGGAATATAATTTGTTACCATCGTTGGCAGGCCGATTCCCAAATTTACGAGCTGATTGTTTTTAAATTCACGGGCAATTCTTTTTGCGATAATTGTTTTTGCAAGATTTACATCTTCTATCATAATAGTCCTCCCGGCTTATTGTTTTTCAGGTGCGTAAATATGTGTTATAAGAGGTGACGGTGTCATAACCAACTCAGGCTGAATTTCGCCGATATCGACCAGTTTTTGTGCTTCGACGATAACGGTGTCGGCGGCCATTGCCATAAGTGGATTAAAATTGCGTGTGGTAGCGTTATAAACAACGTTCCCTGCTTTGTCGACGATGCTGCCGTAAATAAGTGCAAGTTCAGCGCGAATAGGCATTTCAAGCAGGTAGTCAACTCCGTCTATGGTTATTTTCTGTTTGCCTTCTTCGACGATTGTGCCAACGCCGGTTGGTGTCAGAAAACCCCCGAGACCGGAACCGCCGCATCTGATGCGTTCTACTAATGTGCCTTGAGGTACTAAATCAACTTTAAGGTCGCCTTCGAACATTTGTCTGCCTGTTTCGGGGTTTGTGCCTATATGCGAAACAATAACGTGTGATACTTGCCTGAGCGTTATGAGACGGCCGAGTCCGCGGTCAGAAAATGCTGTGTCATTTGCGATAATAGTTAGGTTTTTTACACCTTTTTCAAGTACGATGTCTATCAGTCTTTCGGGTGTACCACAGGCGATAAACCCTCCAATCATGATGGTCATGTCGTCTTTTAGCAGGTCAGAAATTTCCTCTTTGCTGATAATTTTGTTGAACATCTACTAAACCTTTCTTTCCCGCATGCAGCGGGTATTTTCGTGAGTTCCATGAGCTCATGTTGCAAAAAGTCTATCATATAAAGATGATTAGTGCATCTAAAAACTTAACCATACTTTGAAAGCGGTTTGCCCCGTATAGGTTGCTTTAAAATCTAAAAACTATTACAATATGCCCAACAAAAACCGGCTAAATTAAAATGGAGAAAATATTTTGAAGCGAACAAAAATTGTTGCGACCCTCGGACCTTCCTCTTCAGATCCTGCAGTCATCGAAAAAATGATTAATGCCGGAGCCAATGTTTTTAGATTGAACTTTTCACATGGCAATCATGAAGGCCATTTAAAAAATATAAAACAGATACGTGAGATTTCAGAAAAAACCGGCATTTATGTTGGTATTTTAGGCGACCTGTGCGGCCCTAAGATTCGCGTAGGTAAGTTTGAGTCAGGTTTTGCGGTGCTCGAAATGGGAGATCATTTCTTTTTGAGCGAAGATCCGCTTTGTGTCGGCACTAAAGAGGGGATCGGCACTTCTTACCCATACCTTACAAAAGATATTAAACCCGGTAATATTGTTTTGCTTGACGATGGCAATATAATGCTTGAAGCTTTGTACCCCGAAAATAACCGGTATTATTTCAGGGTGCTTGCGGGTGGGGTGCTAAAAGATAAAAAGGGCCTAAATATGCCCGGAATAAATCTCAGCGTTGAAACCATAACTCAAAAAGATAAAGAAGATTTGCGATTTATTATCGAAAACGGCTTGGATTTCGTAGCTTTGAGTTTTGTGCGCCGTGCTCAGGATGTTATTGAATTGAAACAGCTGTTAAACGGTGCAGACTTGAGGATTATCGCAAAAATAGAAAAACCCGAGGCCATTTCCGAACTTGACAAAATATTAGACAACTGCGAAGGCGTGATGATAGCACGCGGAGATTTGGGCGTTGAATTGCCCATTCAGTCTGTTCCGGCTATTCAGAAACAAATTTTGAAAAGATGCAGCGATAGGGGCAAAACCGTAATAACCGCAACGCAAATGCTTGAATCAATGATGGAAAACCAGATACCCACAAGAGCCGAAACGACAGACGTTTATAATGCAATTGTGGACGGCAGCGATGCGGTAATGCTTTCGGGCGAGACAGCAGCGGGAAAGCACCCTGTTAAAGCGGTTAAAATGATGGCTGATATTGCCTTAGAAGCCGAAAAGGCGGTCGGAGCGATAAATTTTCATTATATTTTGCCGGGAGTAGAGCGAAAACTCGAAGAAGTAATGGCTCAGTGTGCTTGCGAAGCTTCTTATAATGCTTATTCGAAGGCTATAGTTACTTTTACTCACAGCGGAAACACAGCCCTTAATATATCAAAATATCATCCGTCTACGCTGATATTTGCGTTAACACCATTTCAAAAAACCTGCAGACGCCTCGCGTTGAGCTGGGGGGTTATGCCGGTTATTGTGAAAGATATGAAATCAACAGACGAAATGCTTGAAGAAGCCGAACAGGTCATGAAAAGACTCGAAGTGGTTAAACCGGGTGATATTTTTACTATGGTGGCAGGCTTGCCTATTGGCTTTGTGGGCAACACAAACTTTATGAAACTGCATAAAGTTAAGTAAAGAAGGCATAAAAAAAGCGAGATACGGGACTCGAACCCGCAACTTTCACCTTGGAAGGGTGACACTCTACCAATTGAGTTAATCTCGCGATGAACAGATAATACCACTCAAATTTGAAAAATGCAAGAATATTTCTAAAAAAAAGAACGGCGAAATTTTTTTTGGAGTTGAGCTGTAACAAATTATGTGGCTCGAACGTAAAAACAGCAGGGATACATAAAAAAATGCTAATGTCAGAATAAGTGTGTGCCGATTTACGTTCTGCGGATGTGTAGCTTTTTGAAATATTTATTAAAATACATCAAAAAAAGGTTGACACGTTTTTTGAAGTATGTCTATATTGCAAATGTAATTATGAGTACAAATGATAACGCTTGATACTAGAAAGGATTTATCGTCATGCCGAAACTTTACGACAAAGAAGAAAAAACGAAATATTTAGCAGCAAAAGCTGATTGGGATAAAATTGACGACGACGAAGAAGAAGATTTGGAAGATTTCGAAGACGACGAATTTGATGACTTTGACGACGACGAATTCGAAGACGACGACGAAGATCTAGATGAAGACGATGACTTCGAAGAAGACGAAGACCTCGACGACGACGAATTTGACGACGATGAAGATCTCGAAGACGAAGAAGATGACGACTTCGAAGAAGATGAAGACGACGATTTCGAAGAAGAAGATGATGACGACTTCGAAGACGATGATGACTTTGAAGACGACGAAGACGACGAAGACGACGACGACTTCGATGATTTCGACGATTTTGATGAAGACGACGACGATGATGATGACGACGACTTCGAAGATGATGACGAATAATTAAGCAATTGCATATATATATTTGAAATTAAAAAGGCTTCTTTAAAATTTATTAAAGAAGCCTTTTTTTGCTTAATTTAAGGTCGCTTACCCGTTTCTGATTGCCCAATAAGAAGATTTTTCTTCTTCGAGCAGACGGCCGATGTCTTCTTCAGAGAGACCGAATTCTTTGATGTCGGGTCGGCCTATTAATTCTATCCAGTCAGGGTGGTTCCATTGACCGTTTTTCAGATATACAAATTCTTTTAATTTTCCGAGTAATATTTGTTCCGGGCTTAACTTTGGCGCTGTCGGCTGAGGTGGCGAGGGTGGTGCTGATACAACAGTTTCGGTTGCTTTAGGAGCTTCAGCGGGAGTTTTTTCTGCTTCAGCTTCTGTTTCGGTTTTTTTGTCTAAAGCTTTCATTTTCTTTTCTTTTACTTCTTCAGAGACAGCGTAAACTTTTAATCCGCTTCGTTTACCGTGCTCAGTAATATAGCCTTCTCTTATCATGGCTTGAAAGAGTCTATACATAGAACCTTTTTCGTTTTTATCTAATTTATCTTTGAAGAGTGCTTTATTTACATCGTTAGCGGTAAAGTCCGCAAGTCCTTCGATGTATCTCATTATTCTTTTTACGTTTTTGGAAATTATTTGGTGAAGGTGAATGTTTCTGTCGTTATCACAGCGGCGTTTGTTGCGGGTGCCTTCTACTACACCTTTGCAGAATGGAAGTTCACATGTTCTCTTTCGTCCCACGAGTTTACCTCTGTTTGTGAATTCGCACGAATTATACACAAGTGTGGTGCGTTCGCGCACAGGAAAGTTTATCGAATAGTTGTTTTTTTGTCAATGTATTTTTGTACACTGCGCTATTGCTTAAGTTATTGCTTGAAAAAATAACAAAGAGAGAATATACTGACCGACAAAAATACGAAACATAAGAGAAGTATATAGAAAAAGAATTCTCCGGAGGTTGATAATGACTAAAATTCATGTGAATGTTGCTTACCCAAAGGTTGATTCAGAGGGTTTAAAGTATGTTTCTGAAAGCGATTTACATTTAGAGTTTTATTTTTGTGCAAAAGATCTCGATGAGATTGTACCCGAGAATATTGCCAAATTAAAAAAAGAAATTGAAGCATATAATTTTAGCGTAACTATTCATGCTCCATTTTATGATTTAAATTTAGGTGCTTATGATGCAGGAGTTCGAAATGTAACTGTTGAAAGATTGATGAGCACATTAGATATCGCAAGCGAACTTGGCGCAAAGATTGTTGTGGTGCACCCGGGTTATTGGCCTTTTAAAACTGCTTCAGACCGAAATGACTGGTTGAATAACGCACGAGAAGGGGTGGCGGCCATTGTAAAAAAAGCCGAAGAATTAAACATTCAAATAGCTTTCGAAAATATTTTTGACCGAATGCCTGACGATTTGAAAGAGTTAGTCCTTATGGCAAATTCTAAAAATGTAGGTATTTGTTTTGATACCGGTCACTACAATATGTTTTCAGCCCTTCCTATGCGTGAATGGTTTGAAAAACTTGGCGAGCATATAATTGAATGTCATATTCACGACAATGATGAAACAGCCGACCAACACAAGCCTCTCGGCACGGGAACCCTTGATTTTGTTCCCTTTGTTGATTGGTACAAAGCTTTGCCTGAGGCCTCGAAACCTCTGATAACAATTGAGCATCAAACAAGAAATTATATCCCGATAACCCTAGCCTATTTGAAGGGTGTCGGAATCTAAAAATTAAGGAACCTATATGAAAGAATATACCCCGATAAGCGAATTTAAAAATCATGTGGGCGAAGAAGTAACTGTCGCCGGTTGGTGTTATAGCAAACGCAGTTCAAAAAAGCTATACTTTATCAATGTTCGCGATGGAAGCGGCATTTGTCAGGTTGTTGCATTTTTGCCTGCACTGGGTGAAGAGATTGGTAAAATTTGCGAATCACTCGACCAAGAAACCTCGATTATTGTTAAAGGCAAAGTAAAAAAAGATGACCGACAAATCGGCGGTTACGAACTTGAAATGACCTATATCGAAGTCGTTGGAGAAAGCAAAGATTATCCGATTACTCCGAAAGAACACGGTGTTGCCTATTTAATGGAACATCGCCATTTGTGGCTCAGATCAAAACGCCAGCATGCTATTATGCGCGTTAGGCACAATATCGTAAAAGCAATCAGAGACTTTTTCAATAACCGTGGCTTTATTAACGTAGATGCTCCAATTCTTACTGCAAACGCCGCTGAAGGTACTTCAAATTTGTTTGAAACCGACTATTTTGATGATAAGGCTTATTTGTCTCAGAGCGGTCAGCTTTATATGGAAGCCGCCGCTATGGCTCACGGCAAAGTTTATTGTTTTGGCCCGACTTTTAGAGCAGAAAAAAGTAAGACCAGAAGACACTTGACAGAGTTTTGGATGGTTGAACCTGAAGTTGCTTATATGAGCCTCGATGAAGACATGGAGCTGGCAGAACAATTCGTAGAGTATGTTGTTCAAACTGTTGTTGCAAATTGTGAAGAAGAACTTAAAGTTCTCGAAAGAGACGTAGAAAAATTGAAAGCTGTTAAGGCTCCTTTCCCGAGAGTTTCTTACGATGAAGCGGTAGAAATTTTAAAGGTTAAAAAACAGGAATACGCTGCATCTGACGACGAAGAAAAGCGAAAAATGTCTGAAGATATTTTGAAAAATGGTCCCGGTGATGATTTGGGCGCAGCTGACGAAACAGTTATCGGAAGCATGCACGACAGACCGGTGATGATTCACCGCTATCCGGCTGCGGTTAAAGCGTTTTATATGCGCGAAGACCCCAAACAGCCCGGCCGCGCTTTGGCCTTTGACATGATTGCTCCCGAAGGATACGGCGAAATCGTCGGAGCCAGCGAACGCGAAGCTGATATATCGGTGTTAGAACGGAAAATTGTTGAACACAATTTATCATTAGAAGCCTTTAAATGGTATTTAGATTTGCGCAAATTCGGTTCAGTGCCTCATTCAGGATTTGGCTTAGGTGTTGAAAGAACTGTTTCTTGGTTATGCGGTTTAACCCACGTTAGAGAAACAATCGCGTTCCCGCGCATGATGGATAAAATTTGGCCGTGATCTTTTTAATGTTTGCTTAAATTTAAGCGGCGACTCAGATATGGGTCGCCGCTTTTTATTATACAAATTTGCATTTAAAGCTAATTTTGTGTGTATGCTTTTTAAAATTAGGTGTGTTTTTGATTTTAAAAATACAAAAACAGGGTCGATTTTGCAAATGACAGCTGTGATGGTTGCTATTGGCTTGTTTTTGTGCTGTAGAAAAAAGTTAAAATTGTACACATAAAACTTGACTGTATAATTTAGATGAGTTATACTTGAAACTCTAATCTGGGTAATAACAACTATAAACAGGAGTAAACTTAATGTTTCAAGGTCTTTCAGAAAAACTGATATCTGTTTTTGACAACTTGCGCAAATCCGGCAAGCTGACAGAAAAGGATATAGATCTTGCTCTGAACGAAGTTAAAATGGCTTTGTTAGAAGCCGATGTTAACTTTAAGGTTGTTAAGACCTTTATTAAGCGAATTAAAGAGCGTGCTTTGGGTGCCGAGATTCTGAAGAGTCTTACTCCCAGTCAGCAGGTTATCAAAATTGTCATGGAGGAACTTACCGTTCTTTTGGGCGCTGAGCGTTCAAAGATAAGCATTTCTCCCAAAAAACCGACAGTAATTTTGATGGCCGGTTTGCAGGGTAGCGGTAAAACCACTACCAGTGCAAAGTTAGCTCTTTATATGCGCAAAGAAGAAAAAAAGACACCCATGCTTGTGGCCTGCGACATTTACCGTCCTGCAGCCGTTAAGCAGCTTCAGATATTGGGCGATCAGCTCAGCGTTGAAGTTTTCGCCGGCAAAGAAGGGCAAAAACCTGCTTCTATAGCCAAAGATTCGATTGAACATGCTTTAAACAAAGACTGTGACGTTGTAATCATTGACACGGCCGGCCGTTTGCATATCGACGATGATATGATGAACGAAGTTAAAGAAATCAGCGCCGCAGTTAAACCCACCGAAGTTCTGCTTGTTGTAGATGCAATGACGGGCCAAGACGCCGTTAATATGGCTACCAGTTTTAATTCAATATTAGAATTAACTGGAATTATCCTGACCAAGTTAGACGGTGATGCCAGAGGCGGTGCTGCCTTATCTATTCGCGAAGTTACCGGAAAACCCGTGAAATTCGTGGGCATAGGTGAAAAAACTTCTTCATTAGAAGCTTTTTACCCCGAAAGAATGGCGCAGCGAATACTCGGTATGGGCGACGTTCTGACACTCATTGAAAAAGCTCAGGCCAACATGGATGAGCAAAAGATGAAGGAAATCGAAAAGCGTGTTCTCGAAGCAGAATTTAACTTTAACGATTTTCTTTATCAGCTGACCCAGATTAAAAAGATGGGCCCCTTAGATCAGCTTTTGGGCATGATTCCGGGTTTGTCTTCTATGGGTAATCTCAATGACTTTTCTTTCGACGACAAAAAGTTCAAACGTTTTGAAGCCATAATTCTATCAATGACCGAAGCTGAAAGAAATCAGCCCGACTTGATCGACGGTTCGAGACGCAAAAGAATTGCTGCAGGCAGCGGCAATGATATTCAAGATGTGAATCAGCTTTTAAAGCAGTTTTCACAGATGCGTAAAATGATGAAACAGTTTGGGACTCTTGCAAAGCGCAAAGGCCCCGGACGTTTTGGAAAACTATTCGGTAAATAAATTTCGTAAACGAACAAATCGTTTTTGGAAAAAGCTAAAAGGAGTTATCAAATGGCCGTTTCTATCAGATTAAAGATGCTTGGAACAAAGCATCGCCCTTGCTACAGAATCGTAGCATTAGACAGCCGCAAAACCCGCGATGGTAAGACCCTCGAAAATCTTGGTCAGTATGCCCCTCTCGGTGCTGAGGCTCACATTGAACTCAAAGAAGACTTGGTTCTCGGTTTCTTGAACAACGGTGCTGTTCCGAGTGAAACAGTAAAAAATATTCTTCGCCAGAAGGGTATTGTTAAAGAACAGCAAAAAGCTGAAAATGGTTCAGTTAAACTTGTATGGACTAAACGCGCTTAATAGCGACGTAGGAGTTAAATAATGTCTCAAACTGCTCAATTAATGCTGGAAAGACTTGTGAAAGCTCTTGTTGAACACCCCGAAGAAGTCGTAGTGACTCCGATCGAAGGTGACGGAACGATAGTTTTCGAAGTTCAGGTTAACCCCGATGATTCCGGCAAAATTATTGGTAAGAAGGGCAGAACAATAAATGCACTTCGAACCATCATAAAATCTTCGGCAACCACCGGCACCAAAAAGGTGATAATGGAACTGGTTGAATAACGAGTAAACGCAATGGCAATTTCTGAAATAATAGATCTGAAAGCTCACAAAGAATCAGGGTCTTTAAATGATTCCTGGATAGCCGTGGGTAAAATTCGGAAAACAGTCGGGTTGCAGGGCTGGCTTAGAATAGGTCTGCTCACAGATTATCCCGATCGTTTTGCTCCGGGTTCAGAGATTTATATTCAGAAGCGTTTCGGAGAACCCGAAATGGCCGTTGTTGAAGATTGGCGCGATCATTTTTCCGATAACGCGATTGAAATAAAAATCGAGGGAGCGGATGACTGTGATACGGCTTCGGCCTACGTAAACGCCATGATAGTTATTCCAAAAGACGAACGGGAAGAATTAGACAGCGACACAGAATTTTATCCCGACGAACTTGAAGGAATGGCCGTTCTTTCTCCCGAGGGAGGGGCTGTTGGAGAAGTTGTGAAACTCGAGGCCGATGCGCCTTGTCCTTACATTCTTGTAAAAACGACTTATGACGGTAAGGCGACTGAAGTCATGATTCCCTTTATTAAGAAGTTTGTGGGGGCGGTTGACAGAACAAAGAAGACGGTTAAGCTTGTAGAGCCCATATCGTTTCATGTTCCGGTAGAATGAGATGAGAGTTGATATAATCACTCTTTTACCGTCGGTTTTTGAGAAAATTTTTGATGAAAGTGTTCTTGGTTCTGCTGTAAAAAGCGGTCTTATTGAGGTAGCCGTTCATCGGTTTCGTGAATATGGCGACGGCAAGCACAGAACCGTTGATGATACGCCGTTCGGCGGCGGACCCGGGATGGTTTTTAAACCGGCTCCTATGGTTCGATGTATAAAGGATGTTCGAAAGCTTGGTGTGCCCGCACCGGTAATCGGACTGACTCCGCAGGGCGTAAAGTTGGATCAAAAGATTGTTAAGCAGTTGGCCGGGTTTGAACGTTTGATTCTTGTTTGTGGCAGGTATGAAGGCTTTGATGAACGAATAGTTCATGAATTTGATCTTCAGCTTTCTATAGGCGATTACGTTCTTACCGGTGGGGAGATAGCTGCTATGACCGTCGTTGATGCGGTATCGCGAATGATACCCGGAACCGTTGGTACCATGGAATCGGTTGAACAAGATTCTTTTTACGAAGGACTTCTCGACTGCCCGCAATACACACGGCCGTCTAACTGGCAAGGCTTAGCTGTCCCGGAAGTGCTGTTAAACGGAAATCATTCGCATATAAACAAGTTTCGACATTCAAGGTCGATGTTGGCCACAGCGGTGAACAGACCTGATGTATTCGCGGCCGCGAATTTAACCGACGCAGACAGAGATGAATTTCAGTCTATGTTGATGAAAAAAGAAGCGGCAAAATAATTAGTAATTGTTTCCTTAAAGGAGTTTTTCTGATGAATCCCGTTATTGAAAGTATTGAAAGAAATTATCAAAAGAATAAGCAGGATTTTCCTAATTTTTTCCCCGGCGACACCGTTCGTCTTGAAATCAAGGTTCGTGAAGGCGAAAAAGAACGCTTACAGGCTTTTGAAGGCGTTGTAATAGCTCGTCGCCACAATGGTCTTCGCGAAAACTTCACCGTTAGAAAAATTTCTTACGGCGTTGGCGTAGAAAGAACCTTTATGCTTCATTCACCTGCTATTGCCTCTATTTCTCTTTTGCGCAGCGGTAAAGTTGCTCGCGGCAAACTCTATTATCTTCGCGACAGAGTTGGTAAGAAGACTCGCGTTAAAGACAAAATTTACTCTAAGGATAAAGACTGATTTTGTTAGAACCATCTAATCCCGGCAGCAATGCCGGGGTAATAATTCATGACTTGTCGATTCGATATGCCGAGCAGATAATACCTCTCGACTCCCTTGATCTTGACGAAGTTTTGGCCGAGCCAAACCTGCAGCTGTCAGGGAGCATAAGCGGAGCTGTATCTGGGGATTTGCGCATTATTACAGAGCAAGCTTACAGATATGGTTTTAAGAAAAAGGTTGATGAAACCGAAGCAGAGGTTACCGGCCGCTCTCGTTTCAGAACAAACATCAAACTGCATAACGGCATTAACGGTCTTATAGTGAAGATCGTTAATGCCGGTGGTTGTGTTTTAGACAAGAAGCACTTTGATTTGCATTACAAGGGCTCATTCAGAGAGTGGAACGAAACTATTTTTATTGCCTTTTTGTTAGCCATTCTTATAAGAGGTTTGGTCATGCAAGCTTTCTGGATACCCACGGGAAGCATGGAACCGACACTTTTTGGTGAAAAGCGAAATGTTTATAATAAGCTTGAGCGAAGCGGAGACCGTATTTTAGTGAGCCGTTTTGCATATGTTTTCGATCTTTCTCTTGACGGAAGAATTCCATTTGGCCCCAGAATCTGGTTTAAAATGCCTGAGCGCGGCGATATTATTGTTTTTAAATACCCCGACCCAAATAAGGATGCTCCGCCTAAGGACTATATCAAGCGCGTTGTGGGCCTTCCGGGCGACCGTGTTGAAATCGACCGCCAAGGAATTTTGTATGTTAACAATGTGCCTCTTTATGAGCCATACATAGCAGAACCGCCTCTTTCTGAGTTTGCAGCGCGAACTGTTCCGAAAGATAAGCTTTTTGTCTTGGGCGATAATCGTAATAATAGCGCCGACAGCCGTTATTGGGGTTGGATGCCGCTAGAAAATCTAAAAGGACAGGCAGTATTTAATTACCTTCCGTTAAATAGAATTTCGCCAATTCGCAGCTATAGTCATGATTTAACGCCTAAAGCGGCTTTAGAAGATAGTTATTAAAATGAATAAAGACTTACCGGGCCATATTAAAAAAGCTTTTCGATCTGTTGAGCGCTACTTGCCTGTAGTTGATCTTATTGTTGAGCTTGTAGACGCACGTATGCCAAACGGTTCACGTTTGCGTGATTTTGTAGGCAGACTTTCAAAAGAGTCTATTATTGCTCTTTCTAAGTCTGACTTAGCCGATAAAAAAGAAACAGAAGAATGGATAAAACGTTACCAAAGTGAAGGAAAAGTTTGCATGGCTCTCGATTGCAGAAGTCGTGCATCTGTTAAAGCTCTCGCAAAAAAAATACGGGATGTGGCTTTTGTTTCAAAAGACGGGCGCGCTGTTCAGATGCGCAAAGTAAGACGTGTTATGGTTATCGGAATTCCTAATGTGGGTAAATCTACTTTGATAAACTCATTAGCCGGCAGAAGTGCTGCGAGAACGGCAAACAAACCCGGAGTAACCCGAAGCATTCAATGGATAAAACTTAGCGGCGAATTAGAATTGTTAGATTTGCCCGGTATTTTAGATTTCGGTTTGCTCAGGCGCGGCGAAGTTTTAAAGCTTATAAATACTATGCCCGGCCAAGATGATGACACTTATACCAAAGCGAAAAACCTTTGTGAATTACTAATTTCAACTCAAAATGCTGCCATACTTCCGGGGCTTGAAGATGCAGATTATAATTATGATACTTTTATAGAAAATTATGCAAAAAAAATGAATTTTGTTATAAAGGGTGGAAACCCTGATTTACAAAGGGCCACAAACGATATTATCAAGCGTTTTCAGTCGGGCGGGTTTGGCCCCGTTACTCTTGAACACGCTGACAATGATTTTTCAGAAATTTTCGACAAAATGAACGAAAATGAAGGTTCTGAGGATTTATAAAATGAATACCGACGATGGTCCTTTATGTCAAAAGTTGCGCTTAGACTTGTCAGAAGAACTTTCAAGACATATTTTTTCTGTTGAAGATAACAGCGGCTTAAATTTAATTCGAACATTATCAGGTTTGTCTGCAAGCGGACGCGGAAACACCCTTTTTTTGCAGGGCAACAACCAAAAGGTCAAGCTCGTTAAACAATTTTTAGAAATACTTCAAACTCGAATCGAATCACACGAAAACTTAAACGGGGTTGAAGTTAATCGCCTATTTAGGCAGTTGACCACAAACGAAAGCTTTGATTTTAAAACATCAGAAATTATTGCAACCCATTTTGGACGTGTAGTTAAAGCAAAAACTCCAAATCAAAGTAAATATTTAGAAATTATTGAAAAGAATACCGTAACTGTTGCATTAGGCCCGGCCGGAACAGGCAAAACCTACTTGGCCGCTGCAATGGCCGTAAGAGCCTTAAAAGATAAAAAGGTCAGCAGAGTAATTTTGTCGCGTCCGGTAGTTGAAGCCGGAGAAAGCCTCGGATACCTGCCCGGAGATCTTAAAGAAAAAGTTGACCCCCACTTTAGACCTTTGTATGATTCTTTACAGGAATTCTTAGGCATGGGAAAATTCGAACAAATGATTAAACAGGGCATTATTGAAATTACACCTTTGGCCTATATGCGCGGCAGAACTTTTAACGAAGCTTTTGTTGTGCTTGATGAGGCTCAAAATACTACAATGCCTCAAATGAGAATGTTCTTAACTCGCCTCGGTTATGGCTCAAAAATGGTAGTAACAGGCGATCACACGCAAATAGACCTTCCTAAAACCTCTGATTCATCGTTATTAATTCTTGAAAACATATTAAAAGACGTCGAATCTGTAGGTTTTATAAGACTTTCTTCAGACGATGTTATTCGCCACGATGTGGTTAGGCGAATAATTAACGCTTTTGATGCATATACAAATAAGGAATCCGAGACAGATGAATAAAAAGGTGTTTCCTCTTGTTAATAAAATGCTTGAGTGGCTTCATATTCCGATCGGAAAACAAAAGAAGTTTCTCATTCATTTAATGGTTTTTATGGTTGCAACGGTAGTAGTGTTGGTGATTGAACCTCGAAGCTTTTCGGCCATCCTTATAGAGGGTAAGCCCGCTCCCGAGACCATTCGAAGTCCAAAGGCCATAAGCTTTGTTGACGATGCGAAAACCAATGAGCTGCGTCAAGTTGAAATGGCAAGAATACAGCCTGTTTATAAGCCAATCGATCCGCCTCCAGAAGAGGATATGTTAGAAAAATTCGATCGTCAATTCGATAATTTAGCCAAATTCTATGAAGAATTTGTCGTTTTGCCGCCCACAGAAGCACCTCAAAACTTGATTGCCTCTTATTTTAACGGCGACCTGCTAATGGAAGAAGAAAAATTAGTTCAGCTCAGAAACCTCAGGTCCGGCCAATTCGAGCGTTTAAGAAGTGCATCGAGATATATTCTGACAACACTTGCGCAGATTCCGATTGCAAATACCAACATAGAAAAAATTCAAGGCGACGCGCACAAGCACGTCGAAAGTTACCCCGAATCAGCACTTTTCAAAAGTCTGATGGCTTCTATTGTAAGAAGCTCTATAATGACAAACTCTGAAGAACAAATAGAGCTGACGCGCCAACGCAAAGAGGCCGCTGCTGCGTCAATTCAGCCGGTTAAACGCTCTTTTCAAAAGGGGCAAAAAATTATTGAAGAAGGTATGATTGTTACAGCCGATGACGAATATGTAATCAGAAAAATATCTGAGCAGATTAAGAAAAGCCATATACTTTCTATATTAGGGTATTTTTTAATGACTGCCATGGTTATGGTTCTTTCGTTAGTATTCTTGAGATTAGAAGACAGAAGCTTGTTGGCTGATGCAGAGCAATACAAGCTTATAGGCGTGCTTTTCATTGTGTGTCTTTTGTTGGCGAAAATTACTTATTCTTTTAGCACCGGCTCTGAGAAAGAGTTTTTAATGATTCTGTTCTCTCCCTTGCCCTCGGTCGCACTGCTTATGAGCATGCTTCTCGAAGGTCCGGTTGTGATTTTCCATATTCCCGTAATAGGTATTATGATGCTGTTGTCAGCCGAAACCGGTTCGCGCTATGTAATAGTCAGCATATTCGCCGCTATGGCGGGCGCACTTGCTTGGCAGGCCGTAAATCGTGGCAGTGACGTCAGAAACTTGGTCGGGGCAGCCGGCATTAAAATAGGCTTAGCAAACGCATTAGGCGTATTGTGCTTTATTCTTCTCGACGGTGACGGATTTTCGTTGATGAACCTCGAGCAAATAGGCATTTACATCGGCTTTGGTTTTATTAACGGTATTTTGTCGGGCATAGTTGCTAACGGCGTTTTGCCATATATGGAACGCTTTTTCTCGCTTGCTACCACTTCAAGGCTTTATGAACTTGCAGACCTTTCGCATCCTCTTTTAAGAAAATTAGCGGAAGAGGCGCCCGGCACTTATCAGCACAGTATCGCCGTGGCTACGTTGGCCGAAGCTGCCGCCGTCGCCATTGACGCAGATCCTTTGCTTACAAAAATCAGTTCCTATTTTCATGATATCGGAAAAATTAAAAGACCCATGTATTTTGCCGAAAACCTTGCAGCAGGCGAAAATAAACACGATTCGGTAACTCCGTTTATGTCAAGCCTCATTTTGATGGGGCATATACGTGATAGTCTTGACTTAGGCCGCGAATACAATCTTCCCGAAAGAGTCTTGGGAATTATGTCGCAGCACCACGGAACAACGCTTATTAGCTACTTTTACGAAGAAGCCAAAAAAAAGGAAGGCGACGATGTCAGCAAAGAGCGATTCAGATATCCGGGGCCGAAACCACAAACCAAAGAAGCTGCTATTCTTATGCTTGCAGACTCTGTTGAGGCTGCTTCAAGAACGTTGTCGCAGCACACACACAGCAAAGTGGAAACTTTGGTGAATAAAATTGTTGAACATAAATTAAATGACGAAAACCAGCTTGATGAAAGTGATTTAACTTTAAAAGATATCGAAAAAATCGAGCAGGTATTTGTGAAGGCAATTATTTCTATGTATCACGGTAGAATAGATTACCCGGGCAAGCTTTCAAACGCAGAAAAGGAGGAGCCGGCTGATGCAGGTTCTGGCCAGTAACGAACATAGCTCTTTTGATGATTTAGACCTTGAGGCGGTGAAAAAAATCGCCTGCGAAATTATGATGCTCGAAAAAATACCCGATAATGCAGAGTTATCGTTAGTATTTTGTGACGATGATACGATAAAAGATTTAAATAATAATTATAGGGGTAAAAATGAGCCAACCGACGTGCTTTCGTTTCCAATGCCTCAAAATAAATTCGACAATTTTGAGCCCGAAACAATTTTGCTCGGAGACATTGTGATTAGCCTGGATACCGCGTTAAGACAGGCTAATGAACTTAAACACAGCTTAATTACAGAAATTACGTTTCTTTTGATTCACGGCATATTGCATTTAATTGGTTTTGACCACATTAATGAAGAAGAACGAAAAGTTATGCTCGGACGAGAGTCTGATTTATTTAAAAAGTTGAATTTAAATTCTAAGACTAAAGAAGCAAAAATTAGCGCTTCTACAGTTATAGGTCGCACAGAGTCTTTCGCTTAACAGCAGGAGGTATTTGATAGTCATAATGGACGACACGGCAGCGAGTATTTTGATTTTTATATTTTTGATTCTTTCGGCGTTTTTTACTTCAGTCGAAACTGTGTATTTGTCACTTTCGCATCTTAGATTGAAAAAGCTTGAATCTGAAGGCGATACAAAAGCAGGTTTGATTTTAAAAATTCTAGCCGACAAACAAAGAGTGCTGATAACTTGTCTGATAGGAAATACACTCACAAGCGTTGCCGCAACAGCTTTGCTATTTGCCCTTATTAACGGAGCTTTAAACAATGTTACTGACCCGGTATGGTATACTTGGGCCGGTTCTAAATTGATTGCTTGTGTTGTTTACTCAACACTTTTAATGACTTTGTTAATGCTGGTTATTGGTGAAATTATACCGAAAACTATAGCAATTTACTGCGGCTACTCTTATGCGCGCCTTGTTTCAAGATTTTTTTCGATTATTATGTATTTATCTTACCCGGTAACAGGATTTTCTGTTTGGATAATTAAAAAGCTTGCACCAAAATATTCAGACTGGAACTCTCATTTAGGCGCCAATTCGACCGATGAAGAAATCGACAACTATTTCGATTTAGGCGAAGAAGTAGGTATCATAGAAAAAGACGAAAAAGAAATGATTTCGTCTGTGTTTGAGTTTGGCGATACTATTGCCCGTGAAGTTATGGTTCCAAGACCGGATATCATTGCAATGCCAATCACAACAACATTCGATGAATTGCTGCAATTCGTAGCTGACGACGGGCACTCAAGGTTTCCTGTTTATGACGGAAGCATAGATAAAATTGTGGGCATACTTTATGTTAAAGACGTGCTTATAAAGCTAAAAGACCTTAAAGAATCTTATAACCTGTTTAAACTTTTGAGGCCGTCGTTCTTTGTTCCCGAGACAAAAAAGCTCGACGATTTGCTTAACGAATTTCAAAAACGCAAACAGCACCTTGCAATAGTGGTCGATGAATATGGCGGAGTTTCAGGACTGGTAACCATAGAAGACCTGTTAGAAGAAATTGTCGGCGAAATTGTAGACGAATACGACTTAGAAGAACAGGACCAAATTATTAAAATAGACGGGCATACCTATAATGTAGACGCAAGATACAGCATGGAAGATCTCGAAGAAGAAATCTCGTGCAATTTTGACTACGAAGACGCGGAAACGGTAGGCGGCTTTGTTCTCGAAAAACTGGGCCGCATACCGGGTCGCGGAGAGGTATTCGAAGTTCCTCAAGGCTCTTTTCATATTACCGAAACGCGTGGTAATAGAATATTGCGGGTAAAAATCAGTTTGAATCGCGAGAGTTGCCTGATTGACTCTGAAGACGAGACTGTGTAGTTTCTCTTATTGTTTCGAAAAGCAGCTGTAATGCAGTTCTGGAAACTCTGTTGCGAATCATTTCGCGGTCTCCGAGCCAGTTTACGGCAGATGTAACTGTGCCATTTAAGCCCGCTACAGCTACTATTGCCGTTTCATCAATTCCGGTTGTTGCAACGGCAAAATCTGTTTTAAAGATTTTTTGCGCCGACTTTGCCATTTCTTTGGCAGTTTCTTTCGAGAACTGCCCGTTTTTGTCTAATATAGTCGGGTCTATTCCGATTAATGCGTGAGTATCGGTGCTGCAAGCCGTTATTCCGCCTTTAAAACAGCAGCTAATTCCGGGGCACGCACTTATCTGCTCTGTCAAAAAACCGCCTGTTACAGATTCTACTGCAGCAAAAGTCAGATTATTTTCGCTGCAAAGTTTCATTATTGCAGACGGCAGCGTTTCGTTGTCATACCCGTATATCCAAGGCGCTAAAATCTTGCTTATTTCGTCTACTACGGGTTTCGCGATTTGTTTTGCTTCATCCGTAGACTGTGCCGCCGCCGCAATTCTTATGTCTACTCCGGTCTTTCGGGCATATGTTCCTATCCCGGGACATTCGAGGCGCGTAAAGGCTTGAATCTTCTCACAAAGATCCGATTCGCCTATTCCCGAAGTATGAATTGTGATGTGATATAAACTCGTATTGGTTATGGGCAGCAGCTTTTCGGCCTGTTCTGACCACATTTTTGTCATTTCTGAGGGCGGGCCGGGCAGGGCAATTATCGTTTTGCCGCCTTTTTGCGCGAACCAGCCCGGTGCGGTGCCTATTGGGTTTTTTAAAGCCTTTGCCGAGGGAATAAGCCAAGCTTGTTTTGTATTACTAATAGGCATTGTGCGGTTTCGAAGTGTGAATTTTTCTTCTAATTCTTTGAAAAGTTCGGGGTCAACTTTTGGGGTTTCGCCAAACACTTCGCATATTGCTTCTCGCGTTACGTCGTCGTCAGTAGGGCCTAAACCGCCGCTCAAAATGATTATGTCGGCTCGGGTCAAGGCTTCTTTAAGTGCTTGTGTCAGGCGATTGACGTTGTCGCCCACTGTGTTTTTGCGATACACGAAGATTCCCAAGTCACGCAGTCTCTGACTGAGATAAGTCGAGTTTGTGTCGGTAATTTCGCCGAGTAAAAGCTCGGTGCCGATACTAAAAATTTCAGCGCAAGTATTTTTTTTCATAGTTTTTCTCTTAAAAAAAGTGATAGTGAATTATATCACAATATTGCATTCATTTACTGATTGTTTGCGTGATTTTACTTGACTAAAAGTTTTATTTGTCTTAAAATCTCTTTGCTTGCCGATGCCGGATTATTTTTAAACTGCCGGCGTCTTATATTCAGGTCAGGAGTGCGTTTAAGTGACTACAAAAAATTACGCCATGATGGATGGCAACGAAGCAACCGCTCGTATTGCTCACAAAACCAACGAAGTGATCGCTATTTATCCTATTACCCCCTCAAGTACAATGGGTGAACACGCAGATGCGTATTCAGCTGCCGGAATGAAAAACATTTGGGGAACCGTTCCCTCTGTTTATGAAATGCAGTCTGAAGGCGGCGCAGCCGGTGCTGTGCACGGAGCTCTCGCAACCGGCGCTTTAACTACCACCTTTACCGCATCTCAGGGTCTTTTACTTATGATCCCGAATATGTACAAAATCGCAGGCGAGCTTACGTCAACCGTTTTCCACGTAACTGCTCGTTCATTGGCTTGCCAAGCTCTTTCAATCTTTGGTGACCATGGCGACGTTATGGCCTGCCGTCAGACAGGTTTTGCCATGTTAGCTTCTAACTCAGTTCAAGAAGCTCACGATATGGCTCTTATCTCTCAGGCTGCAACCCTCGAATCACGCGTGCCTTTCGTGCATTTCTTTGATGGTTTCAGAACTTCTCACGAAGTAAACAAAATTGAAGTTATTGATGACGAAGTAATTAAAACCATGATCAATAACGATCTCGTTTATGCTCATCGTGAACGCGGTTTGAACCCCGAAAAACCTGCAATTCGCGGAACAGCTCAGAACCCCGACGTATATTTCCAGGGCAGAGAAACTGTTAATCCTTTCTACAATAAAACTCCCGAAATCGTTCAGAACGCCATGGATAAATTCGGCAAGCTAACCGGTAGAAACTACAAACTCTATGACTATGTCGGCGCCGCCGATGCAGAAAGAATCGTTGTAGTAATGGGCAGCGGTGCAGAAACTGTTCACGAAGTTGTTGAATATCTTTGCGCAAAAGGCGAAAAAGTTGGTCTTTTAAAAGTAAGACTCTTCAGACCTTTCTGTGTTAAGAGCTTTATCAGCGCTTTCCCGAAAACCACCAAGAAAATTTCTGTTCTCGACAGAACAAAAGAAGCCGGCGCAGCAGGCGAACCTCTTTACATTGATGTTAGAAACAGCATCGGCGAAGCTCTTGAAGAAGGTATTGCACCTTTCACTTCTTGGCCCAAAGTTGTTGGCGGCCGCTATGGTCTCGGTTCAAAAGACTTTACACCTAATCAGGTTCTCGCTATTTTCGAAAACCTCAACAAAGATAAACCCAAAAACCACTTCACAGTTGGTATTATTGATGACCTGACCAATTCACACCTCGAATTGGGCGAATCAGTTGAAACCGGCGATCCCAAGACCTTCTCAGCCATGTTCTACGGAATGGGCTCAGACGGCACAGTAGGCGCAAACAAAGACTCTATCAAAGTTATCGGTAACAACACCAATAATAATGCTCAGGGTTACTTCGTTTACGACTCAAAGAAATCGGGCAGCATGACCATTTCTCACTTGAGATTCGGTGAAAAGCCCTTGAGATGCCCATACCTCATTTCTCACGCTAATTTCGTAGCTTGCCATAACTTTAGCTTTATTGAAAAATACAATATGGTTAAAAACCTCAAAAATGGCGGCACCTTCCTTCTTGAAACTGAATACACCAAAGATCAAGTATGGGATAAGCTTCCGGTCGAAACCCAGTCTGAAATCATCAAAAAGAATATCAAATTCTATGTTATCGATGCCAACAAACTTGCAAAAGAAATCGGCTTAGGCAACAGAATCAACATTTTGATGCAGACCTGCTTCTTCGAAATTTCTAAAATTATGCCCCGCGAAAAATATGTTGAACTTCTCAAAAAGGCTGTTAAGAAAACTTACGGCAAAAAAGGTGATGAAGTTGTAAACATGAACTGCAAGGCAATTGATGTTGCAATCGAAAATCTGTTCGAAGTTAAAGTGCCTGAAAAAGCAACTGCTACCGCTAAAATTAAATCGGCTATGGTGCTTAAGAATGCTCCGAAACTCGTTCAAGACGTTCTCGAACCAATCCTCGCCGGCAAAGGCGATGATATTACCGTAGGTCAGATGCCCATAGACGGCACTTTCCCCAGCGGAACAAGCCAGTTCGAAAAACGCAACGTCGGTCTCGAAAATCCTGTTTGGAATCCTGAAACTTGCATACAGTGCGGTATGTGTTCAGCAGTATGCCCGCACGCTGCTATCAGACCCAAAGTTTATGATCCTAAATTTGCTCAGAATGCACCCGCAACATTTAAGTCTGTAAAAGCAAAACAAGTAAAAGACGAAGCTCTCTTTACTCTGCAAATTGCTGTTGAAGACTGCACAGGCTGCGGACTCTGTGTGAGCATGTGCCCCATGAAAGCAAAAGAAGCAATCAAATTGCAGCATAAGACCGAAGAATCAAGAGCTAATGAATCCAAAAATTGGGATTTCTTCATGAATGAAATTCCCGAAACTGATCCTAAATATATCAATATTAAGACCATCAGAGGCACTCAGCTCGTTAGACCTCTTATCGAATTCTCCGGCGCTTGTGCAGGCTGCGGCGAAACTCCTTACATCAAACTTCTCACTCAAATTTGCGGCGACCACCTGATGATCGCTAACGCAACCGGTTGTTCTTCAATTTACGGCGCTAACTTGCCGACAACTCCTTACACCAAGAGAGCTGACGGACGTGGTCCGGCTTGGGCAAACAGCCTCTTTGAAGATAACGCAGAATTCGGTTTGGGTATGAGATTGGCTGCCGACAAGATGACTCAAGAAGCAAAAGAAATTCTAACATCAGCAATGAGCTGTGAAAATTGCTCTAAATCAGGCCTCAAAGAAGTAGCTGAAAGAGTTCTCGCCAATCCTCAGAAAACTCAGGAAGAAATCGAAGCTCAGCGCGCTGACGTTGCTAAGATCAAAGAAATAGCAGGCAGCTGCAACAGCGATTTGGGCAAGAGACTTGCACAAATGGCTCAGTATCTCGTGAAGAGATCTGTATGGATAATCGGCGGCGACGGTTGGGCATATGATATCGGTTACGGCGGACTTGACCACGTTCTTGCTTCCGGCAAAAACGTCAAAGTATTGGTGATGGATACCGAAGTGTATTCAAATACCGGCGGTCAGATGTCAAAAGCTACACCAATCGGCGCAATCGCTAAGTTTGCTGACGGCGGAAAAGTAATGGCCAAGAAAGACATCGGTCTGATGGCTATGACCTACGAAAACATTTATGTTGGCAAAATCAGCATCGGCGCAGACATGAACCATGCTCTCAAGACCATGCTCGAAGCCGAAGCTTACAATGGCCCGGCCCTTATCATTGCCTATGCTCACTGCATTAACCACGGCATTGACATGAAAAAAGGTCTCGAAGGACAGAAAAAAGCAGTTGAAACCGGTCACTGGCCCCTCTTCCGCTTTAATCCTGACCTCAAAGCTGAAGGCAAGAATCCGTTTACTCTTGACTCGAAAGAACCGGTTGTTGAATTCATGGAATTTGCTAACCGTGAAAACAGATTCAAACAGCTTCTCAGAAAGAATCCCGATGTAGCCGGCAAGCTCTTCGACCAGGCTCAGAAAAATGTTAAGTTGAAATATACTCTTTACAAACAGCTTTCTGAACTTAAAGTAGACTAATCGACCTTTAAAAATGCTCTCACAAATGTGGGAGCATTTTTTTTACCAATTTAGCTAGATGTGATAGGATATAAAAGGTGGATATTTAAAGTGGAGGTATTGAATTGTTTATTAAAAAATTGTTGTGCTGTGTTTCTATTTTTGTATTTGTTCTTGGAATAGCCGTAGCGGGCGATCTCGCTGATTCGTATCCCGGTAATGCCCTGATGTTTGCGCGCGTTAATATTCAGGATTATATCAACTCTTACATTGCAGACAGCAAAGGGAACGAGAAGAACATATTAGACCAAGTTATATCGGCCTTAAAAAAGAATCACGGAATAAACGTTTCAAATGATATTAAATCTTTTGGTATGTTTATGTTTGATTCGTTAGAGCCAAGCTCTTACGGGGTGCCCGGTTTCAATTTAGTTTTCTTTGTTGAAGGCAATTTCGAGCCCGAAAAGCATATTTCAGTAATTGCGAAGATTATTGAAGGCAAGGAAGGCACTCCTGTAAAGTCCGGCAATATAAATTACAATAATAGTAAGGTTCCTGCCATAAAATGGAAAGACGGGCTTTTTTTCTTTAAAGACAATAATACGCTGATACATTGTAAGAACAATACTTCGAAGTATTTGCTTAACAATAAGATAACATTTGGCAAAGCTCCTGCAGATGTAGCGAGAGTAATAAATGAAAACCGTTCGTTTGTTTGTTTTTCGGACAATTTCTGGACCAACAGCACCGTATCAAAGAATTTTGCAAAGGTACCTGCACCGGTTCAAGGTTTTCTTTCAAATCTGAGAATTTTGGCAGGCAAGTATGATGAAGGTTTTTTAAGTTTATGGATAACTTTTGCAAATCCGGAAGGTGCGAATGGTACTTTTACGCTTTTAGACCAATTACGCGCAAAATTTAACAATGATTCGGACCAAGCAATTTCAAAATTTACCGCCAATATAGACAAGCTTTCGGCAAATGAATTGGTCAGCGAAGGATCTCAAGTAATGTCTCTTGCCCGCATGAAAGATTTAATTGCTGAAATAAACTTATCTGTTCAAGAAGAAAAGACGTTGTTTATAAAGGGCCCGGTACTTGATTCACATCTAATTCTGGCCGGAATCGGCCTTTCAGCTGCTATTGCCATTCCGAATTTTCAAGCCGCGAGGGGGCAAGCACGGCAGAAAGCGTGTTTCGCCAATCAGCGCGTTCTTATGGGGGCAATTGAAATGTATAACATGGATCACGATGAAATGATCAAGGAAATAACTCCCGATATCTTTAATGCCGGCGGTTTATTGCTAAGAGAAAAATATTTGGCAAATCCATTAAGAATGCCTGACCCTGATTGTCTCATTTATTCAGAAGGCGA
>JAQVCG010000018.1 GCA_028689875.1 Candidatus Rifleibacteriota bacterium
CTGCCGAAATAGAAATTCAGCCTTTAGATAAGGATCTGAACCCGGTCAAAGAAGAAATTTCCTTTGATAAATACAATTTCAAACTTGAAGATGCCGTTAAAATCGCTTTGCAACAAAATCGAAGCGTGATTGATTCTGATATTTCTTATGATAAGGCTTCAAGCTCCGTTGGTGAAGCGAGAACCGCTATGAGCACCAAGGTTTCTGCCAATTTCAAGCAAACAAGATTGGGTTACCGGACCGTCATGGCCGCAACAGGCGCTCCTTTGAATAAGAAAGACACGCAGAGCTATTATGCCGAGCTTTCTCAGCCTCTGTTTTTAGGGAAAAAGGATCGCGCTGCTCTCGAATCTGCACGAATTGGCAGAGATATCGCCGGTTTTTCCAAGACACTCACAAAACAGCAAATTATAATGATTGTAAGCATGAGATACTATTCGTGGCTTTTTGCGAGAGCTGTTGAGTCTGTGGGCAAAGAAGATCTTGATTTGGCTCAGGCGCATTTTGAGCTTGTCAGTAAAAGATATGCTGCACAGCAAACATCAAAATATGAAGTTTTGCGGGCAGAAGTCAGACTGACTCAGTCTAAGAGTGCTTATTTAAAGAGTCAAAATGATGCGAAATTGGCCGAATTAGATTTGTTAAATGTTTTGTCTTTGCCGATTGATGGCGGCATAGATACAAAGGCAAAGCTTGTGGCGATAGACTACGAAGCCGAATTGGATAAAGATTTAGAAACGGCCAAGAGGGTGCGCGAGGATATTAAAATTAAGACAAAAATGCAAGACATCGCACAACAGACTATGGTAGCGGCTAAAGGCGAGAATCAGCCGGTTGTCTCATTATGGGCGCAATATGGTGTAGAAGACCCTTCGTCGAGATATTCCGGGGCTTTTAAAAGAGATGATTATTGGATGGCAGGTCTTGTTATGAATGTGCCGATTGTCGATGCGGGCCTTACAAAAAGCAAGGTCGCAAAAGCGCATACAGAAATAAGAAAAGCCAAAAATGATTTAGAAGATACATTAGAACAGGCTGAACTCGAAATCAGGCAGGCAGCGTTAACCTTGCACAGTTCGGCCGAAATTGTCGCAGCTCAAAAAGAAAACATGAAGCAGGCAGAAGAAACGGTCAGGCTCGCGAAAGTCAGATACGAAAACGGAATCTTTACTCAGGTTGATTTGTTCGACGCCGAAAATGCTTGGTCAAACACCAAGCTTCTTTATAATCAAGCTGTATTAGGGCACCACAACGCCAGATTAGCCTATCAATTAGCTGTTGGTAATCTGGGGCGCGAAATGTTAAAATAAGGAAAATATATGATGAAAGAAAGCAGTTTATTTACTCATAAAATAATCTTCAAAGTTTGTTTGTTTGTTCTGATAACCGTAATTATATACGCAGGTATAAGAGTCAGTGTGTCTGCAAATACCGATGAAGTATCATCTAAGGCTGTTTCGATTAAAACCGATGCGGCAATGGCAGAAGTGCCGGTTTTTGCTTCTGAAGTAACCCTCGGTACTGTAAGCAATATTATTAAGACTTCGGGTGAAATCCATCCCATATATGGAGTAAACCTTAACCCCGAGGCATCCGGTAAAATTACAGACTTGTATGTTGATGTGGGTTCAGCTGTGAAAAAAGGCGAAAAGCTTGCTCAAATAGATAATAAAATACAAAAGGCCCAGTTTCAAGAGGCTGATTCCGTTGTTACAGTAGCGAAATCTGCAATTAAATTGCAGGAAGTGCTGATCGAAACATCAGAATCAAAACTTGTGGCTGCTAAGGCCTCATTAGATGCCGCCGAATCGGCTCTGAAAAACTTATCGTTGACAAAAGCGCGCTTAGAAAAGCTGTTTCAAGAAGGTGCTGTTTCAAGACAGAGTCTTGATGATGTTGTGGCGCAATTTGACGCTGCCGGAGCAAGATTTACCGGGGCTGAATCAGATATGAAGCTCGCGGCTGACTCCATTAAAACAGGCCGGATGACATTAGAAATGCGCAAGGCAGAACTTATCAGAGCAGAAGCCAACAGAAATTCCGTGAAAGTTTTATTGGATAACACAGTTGTAATAGCTCCGTTTGACGGCGTTATAACGGCTCGTCATGCAGATCCGGGTGCTATGGCAAGTATTGGGCAGCCAATTTTAAGAATTGAGCAAGATGACCCGGTTAAGATCATATGTTCGTTGGCCGAAAAAGATCTGAGCATGATTCGAAATAAAGATATAAATATTATTATAAATGTAGACTCTCATAATAAGGCTTTTGAAGGGGCCATAAGGCAAATTTATCCTACAGTAGACCCTGTAAGCAGAACGGGCAAAGTTGAAGTGTTGGTGCCAAACAAAGATAAAATGCTGATGAGCGGCATGTTTGCAAATATCAATTTTGTGGTTGAAACTCACGAAAATGTGCCCGTTGTGTCGCGTGATTCGCTTTTGAAATATGACGGAAAATTCTATGTATATGTTATCGAAGATGGAAAAGCTGTTAGAAGACCTGTCAGAACCGGCATAACACAAGACACAACCGTTGAAATACTTGCAGGTTTAAAAAGCGGTGAAACTATAATTTCGAAGGGCATAGAATTTATAAGAGAAGGAAGCAGAGTATCTGTTGCCTCCGGAGACAATAATTTATGAAACTCTCTGAAATAGGGGTTAAATGGCCCGTAACCACAAGCATGATTTTTATCGCCATTATTATTTTGGGCGGTTTTTCATTTACTAGAGTCGGTCTCGATTTGATGCCTGATTTTGATATTCCCGTGGTTACTATTATTACTGCTTATCCGGGAGCCGGGCCTCAAGAAGTAGAATCACGAATAACCGAACTTATAGAATCAAGAGTTTCATCTGTTGAAAATGTTGATGAGGTTAAGTCAAATTCAATTGAAGGGGTTTCGGTTGTCACTGTTAAATTTAACTGGGAAACAAATTTGGCAGATGCAACAAACGATATAAGAGATAAGCTCGACCAAATTCGAAAAAGACTGCCTGATGCGGCAGAAGACCCAATTATAATGAAAATTGATATGGGTTCTATTCCCGTTTATATTATGGGTGTCACAGCCAAAGAAAGCTGGGATAAAATAGACCGAATCGTCGAAGACAAGATAGTTGACCGATTAAAGCGTTTGCCGGGGGTTGCTTCAGTATTGGCAGAGGGCAGTCACAAAAGAACGATAAATGTCAGACTGAATCGTGAGCGTTTGCAGGCTACGGGTATTACAGGCAACCAGATCGTGCATATTTTGAGAAGACAGAATATAAGCAACCCGGGCGGCCATCTCAAAACCGGAAACATGGACTTTTTGATAAGAATACCCGAAGAATTCAAATCGGTTGAAGAGATCGGTAACGTGGTGGTATCAAATAAAAACGGTATAGTCAGACTTCGCGACGTGGCTGAAATAAAAGACGATTTTGCCGAAATTTCTGAAGATATAGTTTTAAACGGCGGCGCAGCAATGGCCGTTATTGTTCAAAAACAGTCTGACGGCAATACAGTTGCGGTTTCTAACGCGGTCAGAGAAGCAATTCCCGAAATTCAAAAGACTTTGCCCGCTGACGTTAAAATTTCTGAATTTGTGGATACTTCAAACTTTATCAGAAATACGATAGACAATTTGAGAAACGCCATTCTGATGGGCGGGATAGGTGTGTTTATAGTAATCTTGCTTTTTATCAGAGACTTCAGAGCCAGTTTAATTGTGGCAGTTACTATCCCCACTTCTTTGATAATAACATTCTTGCTAATGTATCTTAATGATTTCACTATAAATCAAATGAGCATGTCGAGCTTGGCGATAGCGATAGGTATGGTTGTCGACAATGCGATAGTTGTAATTGACAATATCAAGCGCTATCTCGAAAGAGGGGTTAAACCCCGGGAAAGTGCCATGTGGGGCGCAGCCGAAATGGGCACTTCCGTTATTGCCTCGACCTTAACAACTGTCGCAATTTTCTTGCCGATTGTTTTTACAACGGGTATTACGAAAATTATGTTCGGGCAGCTTGCCATGATTGTTTCGATGGCTCTTATTGCCTCTTTGTTTACGGCGCTTTTGCTTGCTCCGATGATGGCAAGTAAGATGCTCAGGATTGATCATAAAATTCAAAATCCAATTTTTGTGTTCTTTGGAAAATTACTGGAGAAAATTGAAGTTTTATACGGCAAGCTGTTGCAAATGGCTCTTTCTAACCGATTTAAAGTGCTGGCCCTGCTTGTTGTGTTATTTGTGGCTTCAATGGGTATAATACCGCTTGTAGGTGTTGAATACATGCCTCAGCAAGACCAAGGAATGCTAAATGTTGAAGTTGAGCTTCCGAGCGGCACAAGGTTTGAAGAGACGGGCAGAGTTTGCAAAGAAATTGTTTCAAAACTTAATACCGAACTTGAAGGATATGTTAAAGCTACGTTCGCTTCATACGGAGTCGGCGAAAATATGGAATCTCTTATAATGAATCCAAAAAAGGCTTCAAATTTTGGGAAAATCCAAATCGTGCTTATTTCACGAAATCTGCGTAAAGAGGCGGTTAAAGATATAATTCCCCGCTTAAGAACAGTTGTCGATAAGATTCCCGGAGTTGTGGTCAGATTTGTTACAACAGACCCTATCGGCGAACTCATTACCGGCGGCAGCGCTGATTTTGCAATCAATATTTACGGTCATAACCTCGAAGACGGCGTTGCTTACGCAAATAATATCAAAAATGCGTTAGAGAAAATCGAAAATCTCAAAGACGTTGAAATAAGTCAAAAACTTGCAAAACCTGAATTAAAGGTTAATGTAAACAGAGAAAAAGCAGCCAGTTTAGGGTTGAATGTTTCTGATATTTCTGAATCGGTTGAGCTTCTTTTCAGCGGCAATAAGACAGTTAAATATCGCGACGGCGGAGATGAATACGATATAGACGTAAGGCTGAGAGAAGACGACAGGGCTACTGTGACAGACTTAGAGCAAGTCTATATAATTACTCCCTCGGGAGAAAGCGTAAGACTTAACAACGTTGCCGAAATAGCGCAGGGCGTTGGCCCTGCCAAAATAGAAAGATTAGACCAAGAGCGATATATAAAAATAACGGGCCAGGTCTTTAATACTGACCCGGGCACAGTTAACAGAGCCGCCGAAGAAATAATCAATTCGGTTCCCGCACCCCCGGGTTTTTCTTGGGAGCACGCCGGCAGCGAAAAAGAACGCAAGGAATCGTTTGTTTTGTTGATGCAGGCAGCAGTATTGGGAATGATTCTTGTTTATATGGTTATGGCCTCTCAGTTTGAGTCTTTGTTGGCCCCGTTCATTATATTTTTCAGTGTTCCCTTCGGATTCATGGGTGCGATACAAATGCTTGCAATTACGGGTAATCGTATCTCGGTTGTATCATTTTTGGGATTCATAATACTGATAGGAATAGTTGTAAATAACGGCATTGTTCTTATAAGCTATGTTAATACCCTTATAGGGCGCGGTTACAAGACAAGAGATGCGCTTATCACAGCCGGTGTAAACAGAATCAGGCCGGTTATATCGACCACAAGCACAACTATTTTAGGCATGCTTCCTATGGCCCTTTCAAGGGGCGACGGTTCTGAAGTCTGGATACCCATAGGCTTGAGCGTTATTGGCGGTTTGATCGTGTCTACTCTTATGACATTAGTTTTAATGCCCGTATTATACAGTTTGATGCAAAAATGGCTGGTGCCGGCCGAATTGCGCTCGGTATAAGGCAATTGAACATAACAAAAGAAAGAAAAAAACATGGAATTTAACTTGATAATATGCAGTTCGACCTTAGAAGAAGAAATAATGGTTTTTTTTAAGAGCAACGGCATTACTTCCTACACTGTTTTGCCAATGGCCGTAGGCTCGGGTAATGGCGGCGGCACAAGGTTAGACAACGAAATCTGGCCGGGTCAGAATATGGTCATTATGGTTTGTTTGCATGAAAAGCAACACGAAGCGTTGCGCAACCTGGTTTCGGAATATCGCAAAAACGATATCCGAGAAGGTTTAAAACTTTTCACATTGGGCTTGAAAGAAGTAATATAAGAAGCGGCGGGGCGCTAGTCGGTCCAGGAATGGTGCAGACATTCGCCGGCCAATTCCCTGCCTAAAAACTTAACTGCGATTTCTTTGAAAATATCGGGACTGTCGGAAACAAAAAACCGTTCGGTTCCGATTTTTTCTGTGTCGGCTACTAAGCGTCGCGCCGCAAGAAGCTCTTTAACTTCTATTGCCGTTTCTTGTGCGGAGTCGACTAACGTGATTTTTTTGTCGAAATATTCATTGATGAGTGGCTTTAAGAGCGGGTAATGAGTGCAGGCCAAAATAAGCGTGTCGACTTGCAGTGTTTTAAAATCTTTAAGATATGTGTCGATTGTAAGGCGGGCAAGATCGGTGTTATGCATGTTTTCTTCGACAATCGGAACCAAGAGCGGGCAAGCCTGCGCTATTACCTTAATTTTTGAGCAAAGTCGTTCAAGTCGGCTTTGGTAGGCAAATGAAGCGATCGTGCCTTTTGTGCCGATAACGCCGATCTTCTCCCCCTTAACGGCTTTGACCGCTGCTCTTACGCCCGGGTCAATCACGCCCACCACAGGCAATGAAGTTAAGGTTTTCAGCTTGTTTAAAGCCAAAGCCGAAGCGGTATTGCAGGCAATGACAATCATTTTCACATTTTGCATTAAAAGAAAATCAAGAATTTCTTGCGAATAGCGCTGAATTACCGGTGCGGATTTGCCTCCGTAAGGCACTCTTGCGGTGTCACCAAAATAAATAATATTTTCGTAAGGCATAAGGTTTTGCAGTTCTTTTAAAACCGTCAAGCCCCCGACTCCCGAATCAAACACACCTATGGGTCTGTTATCTGAAATAATCATATTATTACTCGGTTAGTTTGATTTTACCTTCGACTATATCTTTTTTTAACTGCGCCAATTCGCTTATCAAAGCTTCGCCGATTACATTATGGCTGAGCTGAAAGTCTGTAAGGCTCAAAGCGTCTTCTGCCAACCCGTATGAGCTCTTCATTTCGCCGGTGTTGTCTGAACAAACTTTTTCGATGATTTTGACAACAATGCGGTCAACTCTCTTTAAAAGGCTTGTCAATACAAGGCCGGGTGCGAGCGAGTCTTGGTTGTTGTCGATTCCGATTACATACTTTCGGTTGGTGACCGCCGCGGCTATTACACCCTGCGCGGAAGCCCCGGCTGCGGGGAAAATGACCTCGAAACCCGATTTATATAATTCGTCCGCTATTTGCTGTGCTTTTTGAGTGTTGTTAAAGCCCGAAAAATCATCTGCTATGTATTTTGACAACAGCTCGATATCGGGGTTTGCGTGTCTTGCCCCTTTAAAAAAGCCCGATTCAAATCTTTTAATAACCGGTATAGGTAACCCGCCGATAAAAGCTGCTTTATTTGTTTGGCTCTTTTTTGCGGCCAGATAACCGCATAAAAATGCACCTTCTTCTTCTCTGAAGGTTATACCTTTTATATTATTTTCTGTGTAATCCGAGTCTATTACATAAAAGGCAGTGTTAAGATTTTCCGAAGCTATTTGCTTCACTGCATCGTTAAACCCAACGCCCAATACGATTATTGCGTCAAACTTTTGCCCCGCAAAAAACCGAAGCGACTGTTCGGGGTCTTGCCAGGTTGACGGTTCTATTATGGTTGTTTCGATATTGTGCAGTTTTTCGGCTTCTTTAAGCCCTCTGTAAGCACTGTCGTTGAAGCTTTTGTCGTTTAAGCCCTGAGGTGATATCATGAGCCCGATGCTCTTTGCCTCACTTTTCGGCGCTTTTTCAATTTTGTCACAGCACCCGCTTAAACAAAAAGAACAAATCAGTAATGTCAGAACTCCAATGCAGAAAACTGATTTTTTGAAAACAGTTGATTTAATCGGCATTCTTTTGCCTCCCGTGCGTATTCGTCGGCCAATTCCGGTCCGACTTTTGAAAGATATGCTTGTCTTAACGCTTCGTTCGGGCTTTCAAAGTTAGCTTTAAATTGCCCCGGCAGCTTTTGCAGCATAGATTTAATATATTTTGTGCGTTTTTTAATTTCGTATTGTTCGGGCGCCGCCTGTTCTGACCACTCAGTGTGGTTTTTGGGAACAAATACAGAGAATGTGGCCGAAACGGATCTGTAAGAAGGTGCTATTTTAAGCACTTTCTCTATTAAATCAATTGTGGCCGCGGTGTCTGAATCTGTTTCACCCGGCAGGCACGAAACAAAGTACATTTTAATATGTTCGAAGCCGTTGTCAAATAATTCGTTTATTTTATTTAAAAATCGTCCTTCGTCCATGGGCTTTCTCATTTCTTTTCTGAGTCTTTCGCTGCCCGTTTCGGGTGCAATTGTGAGCCCTGTAATGTTTGATTTTCTTAAGGATTCTATAATTGTGGGGGTTATTTTTTCCCACTTGACCGATGAATTTCTGATTCTGATATTGCGCTCGGTGAGCATTTTAAAAAGTTCTTCAACTTCAGGGTGGTCAAACAAAGAAGGGGCCACCAAACCCAAATCTGTGCAGTCGGCGTGTGCGTCGAGCCACTGCTCTATGGTTTGCAGACTTACCGCGCGGGGCGGCGAGTATATTGCTCTTGCCAAACAAAAAGAGCAAACTCGCGGGCAGCCGCGCATTACTTCAATTATGTGCGCTCCGCCAAAAGCATTCTTTTCTGAGACAATATGGGAATAAGCCGGCGAAGCGTTTACGTCATGATAAGCCTTTGCGGGCAGATATGTTTTTGATAAAGAGGGCACCCAAACATTATCGATTTGTGCGATGGCTTCTTTGTCAAAACCCTTATCGTTAAGCGTTGTAATAATCGGAACAATAGTGCTTTCCGCTTCGCCCGGAACAATAATGTCAAATATCAGCGAAAGGGCAGCGGAGTTAGAGGCTACGGCGGCGCCGCCGGCAATCAGTATGGGGTGTCTGTTGCTTCGCTCGGAGGCTATAACAGGCATTCCGAGGGCGGCAAATATGCCGGGGATTTTATCAAAATCACCTTCAAAACTGAAAGAAAACATTAAAACGTTAAAATCACCCAAAGGGCGACCCGTTTCAAATGAATAAAACGGAGGGTTAAGGGGGCTGTCAGGCAAAAGAGCCGGAAAAAAGCGTTCGATGCCTATTCCGGGCATAGACCCCACAAGCCGATGCACGGTTAAAAAACCGAGATTGCTCATTCCCAAAGAATATAAATTGGGATAAATAACAGCACAGCTAAGTTTGCCCGCAAATTTAATTTGAGAATAATGTTTTTCGCCGGCCTTAAGCTGCTCTGCTACTGATTCAAAATTATGTCTGTGTTTTAGCGACATTTTCAAAGAAAAATCGAGGGCAATCGCCCTCGATTTTATTAGCTTTCAAAGTCGGTTTATCAACCGTTTCTTCTTTTTCGTAAAAAAGCAGGTATTTCGCGAGAATCTGCAATGCTTTGGCTGCCGTATGTGCCGTTAACAACCTGCTGAGCCGGTTGCTGAACAGGAATTTGAGGCTGTTCAATAGGTCTGTTGGTGACAGTGCGAAGTTCTTCGATGATGCGTTTCTTGGGGTCAAGAGCCGCTCTGGCTTCTTCGCCGAAACCTGTGGCGATAACGGTGATTTTGATTTTATCACCCATTTCTTCGTTAATTGCAGTACCAAATATGATATTTGCATCGGGATCAACAGCTTCTTGGATAATTGAACAAGCTTTGTTAACTTCGCCAAGACCGACATCGCTGCCTGCTGTGATGTTAAGAAGAACACCGCGTGCACCCTGAATCGAAGATTCGAGCAACGGGCTGGAAATAGCCTGCTGAGCTGCGGTAACGGCGCGATTTTCGCCCTCTGATATACCAATACCCATGAGGGCAGATCCGGCTGTGCTCATAATTGTTTTTACGTCGGCAAAGTCGATATTTATTGTGCCGGGCACTACGATAAGGTCGGAGATACCCTGAACACCCTGAAGCAATACGTTGTCGGCAAATCTGAATGATTCTATGAGAGACAGGTTGTCGCCGGCGATGTCAATAAGTTTGTCGTTAGGAACAACAATAATCGCATCAACGCGTTCTCTTAAGTTTTTGATTCCAAGATCGGCTGCATTAGCTCGTTTTCGACCTTCGAAGGTGAAGGGTCTGGTTACTACGGCAACAGTGAGTGCACCAAGTTCTTTGGCAACTTCCGCAACTATTGGAGCAGCACCGGTTCCGGTTCCGCCGCCCATGCCGGCTGTGATAAATACCATATCGGCCCCGTCAAGAGCTTGAGAGATTTTATCTCTGTCTTCTTCTGCGGCTTTTTTGCCAATTTCATAGTTGGCTCCGGCTCCAAGACCTTTGGTGAGCTTGTCGCCAATTTGTATTTTCATTTTGGCGGGTGAGCCTGAAAGGCACTGTGCATCAGTGTTGGCTACTATGAACTCAACTCCTGAAAGACCTGCCTCAACCATTCTTGATACTGCATTGCAGCCGCCACCACCCACGCCAATAACCTTAATCTCCGCAGAATTGTCCACTGTTGTGTTGAAATCGAACACCATGCCTGCCTCCTGTTTGCCTAACGCCTAAATCTATCTTGAGTCGTTAGTGTATAACAATTTTTTTAATTTGTAAAGAACTTCTCTATAGCTGTGCGAATTTTATCGAAAAAGCCGTTAAACCGTCTTGCTTCGGGCACTGTGCGTCTTTCATTTTGTGCACCATATCTAATTAATCCGATGGCTGTTGCAAATTGAGGACTTACAACTTTTTCGCGTATTCCTGTTACGTTTATTGGCGTGCCCCGTCTTACCGGAAGATCAAGAATCTCGCGAGCCTGTTCTATGCAGCAGTCCATTAAAGAGGTGCCGCCCGTTAATACAACTCCGGCGGGAATCATATTGGGCGAACCGACGTGCTCATCTATAAGATTTTTTACTTCGTAAAAAATTTCTTCTAAACGAGGTTCGATTATTTCTGATAAATAACGCTGTGAATATTCTTCCGAGCCTTCTCCGCCCGCTACGGGTATTTTCAGCATAAGCTTTTCGTCGGCCTTGTTTGGAAGAGCTACCCCGTGTTTTATTTTAAGGTTTTCAGCGACAGAGGTAGATGCTTTTAACCCTACGGCAAGGTCGTTGGTAATAAGCTTGCCGCCCATGTCTATACAGCCCGAGTGAACCACGCACCCGTTTTGGAAAATGGTAAGGTCTGTGGTGCCTCCGCCTATATCTACCAGCACAACACCAAGTTTTTTTTCATCTTCGTTGAGCACTGCCAAACTTGAGGCGTAAGGCTGTAATACCAGCTCTTCAACTTTCACATCAGCGTTGGCGCAACATTTCATAATGTTTTGAATCGCCGTGATAGCGCCTGTTACGATGTGCACATGCGCTTCGAGTCGGCTGCCCACCATGCTTAGAGGGTTGTGGATCTCTTTTTGTTCGTCTACCACGAATTCTCGGGGTAAAATATGTATTATATCTTGGTGAGCCGGTATTGTAATGGCTGTTTTGGCGTTTTCTACCGCTCTGTCGATATCTTCAGAGGTTATTTCTTGGTTATTGCCCTTGATAGCCACAACGCCTTGGCTGTTTATAGAGTTTATATGGGCGCCGGCAATGCCTACATAAGCACTTTCTATTACGATGTTCGCAACAGATTTATCCGCTTCTTCGAGAGCATCGATAATTGCTCTTGTTGTGCGTTCGATATCAACTATTGCGCCTCTTTTAACGCCGTCGCCGGAAGGCGCTATGCCGACTCCAAGAACATTTACGGTGTTCTTGTCTGTGCATTCGGCTATGATTGCGCAAACCTTTGTTGAGCCTATGTCAAGACCTATTATTAAATCGTCCACGAGTAGGGAGCTCCTGAATGTTAACTTCCTAAAACTTTTTTGGGCGAACAACAATATGATCGCCCCGCATATCAAGGTAGAAAGGTTCTACATTATTTTTTCTTAGATTGTCAAGGAGTGCATTCAAAAAATCATATCGCTTTTTGAAATCATCGGCGCTTTTAGGATACACCTTTTCGCCATTGAACAATATAAGATAAGGGTTTTGAACGCTGGAAAAATTTATTTCGGAAATATTTTTTAATATTTTTTCGCCAAGTTGTGTGAGCCATTTTTGTGCAACAAAATAATTGTCGTTTGTAAGCAACGAATTGCCGGCAACCAGACCTGCCGTATCGATGCCGGTAATGATAGGTAAATCTTTTTCGCCCATGCCCTCGGTGCTTATTATTATGCCGTCTTCGGCTATTTCATAAAAAGCAAGTCCTGCTTTAACGTAATATTTTGGGATTCTTTCGGAGACGATGATTTTTATCTTGTAAAGCCCCTCGAATTCGATGTTAGCGTTTTTAATATGAGGCTCTTTAAAAAGATTCTCAACAGCAGATTCGCGGTTAACGCCGAAAATATTCATGGCGGGCGCAAGACCTGCGGTCTTAATTATCTGTTCTTTTGAAAAATAATTGTTCCCGACCACTTCTAAGTCTTTAATCTCAAAATATGAAGTTTTGAAAAAAAGGTAATTGAGACGAGTTACCGCAACGTAAAGCAAGGATATGATTATTAATATGAAGCCCAGAGCTTTCAGTTGCGGTAAAAAGCGCGACAAACCCAATTTGATGGCTTTGTTGCGTTTATTTTTAAGCTTCTTTCGAGTGTCTTCCGAAAGATCTTTCATGACAGGCATTTGACTGCCGGGTGTGTATTTTGGATAACCCATATTTTGTGAAGTATACCAGAAATGAATTTGTTTAACAATAACAAGAGTATTAGCCTTAACTTGTTTGAGTTATTTAATTTTGTCGGTTGTGTTTTAATTTTTTCTAATGTAGTATTATTTTGCTTAAACACTGTATAAAGGTGACAAGATGAAGATAGTAATTACCGATAAAAGCGGGCAGGTATTGTATGATGGCAGTCCCGATTTGCATAGCGACGGAATCGTGATCGGAAGCGCTCCAACCTGCGACATCCGTTTAAATAAAATCGGCATAGCGGCGGCTCATGCTCAGCTCAGATATAACGCCGACGGGGTTTTAACTCTGCAAGATTTGCAAAGCCCGATGGGCACATTAGTCGACGGTGTTCGTTTGCAACCGGGCTTTATTACCGCAATAAAACCGGGTGCCTTTTTAGAACTGAGCGAAGAAGTTTTTGTCACATTGCAGCCCGAAGCCGACGACATATATCTGGCAAATTCAGGCAATAAACTTTTTCCGTTTTTTTTGAACAGCAACGAAAATTTCGTGCGAAAACTGTTTGGCGCTATACGTGCAAGGCTTCCAAGAGAACATTATCAGTCTATCTCGGCGGCAGAAGGCGAGATTGTAACGCGAATTAAAGAGTTGGCGGCAGTTTCAGAAGTGGCAGGGGCGTTAAATTCGTTCACAAGCCTGCCGCGGTTGTTAGATTTTTCGTTAGAAATGGCAATTGCTGTAACGGGTGCCGAACGTGCTATGCTTTTGCTTTATAACGAAAACTTGAAGCGCCTCGAAACCATGGCCACGTCTAATTTTATGCCCTCTGATTTAGCTGAAGATATGTTGTCTGTGGGGGCTTTTGTGAATAAATGTTTTGAAGAGGGAAAGGCCTTGTCGGGGTCTTCGCATTTGTTCAAGTCTCTTGCAACAAGACGCACCAAATCATTAGAAGAATCAGGAATTGCAGCAGTTGCGGCGGTTCCCTTAAAAGAACTTGGAACGGATATAGGCGTGCTTTACGTTGATACAAAAAAGTTTAACAACGTTATGAGCGGAAGAACCGATGAGCTGCTTAAAATATTGGCCTCACAAATTGCAATTGCAATTAACAGAACTAAAATGTTCCACGAAGCTACAACCGACACCGTTACCGGAGTGGCAAATCAAAATTTGTTTTTAAGAAGGCTCAGCGAAGAGTTTTGTCGTGCACAACGACATCAAAAAGACATTTCTTTGATTTTAATGGATATTGACCATCTCAAATCAATAAGCGAAACCTACGAAGAAAATGTTGCAAACTGCATTTTGAAAGAAGTTGGCAAAATATTCCGAAGTGCGACAAGGATACACGATGTTGTTGCACGGGTCGGAGCAGAAACTTTCGCTATGATACTTCCCGAAACTCCCTACACCGGAGCTTTGGTAGTTGCAGAAAAACTCAGGACCAACTTGGGAAAAACAATTATAAGAATCGAAGGGCACAGTATTCAAGTTACCGGCAGCTTTGGAATCGGCTCGAGTTCGGCAACAACATTTAAGCCTGCCGATCTTTTAAAAGCCTCGGAAAAGGCCCTTAAATTGGCGCGAAAACGGGGCGGCAATCAAATAGCTTAATGATGGGTGGTTTATGTTTAATCCTTTAGATATTCTCACTAATGACCAAAAGTTAAAAAAAATGGCTGAGCTTGAGAAGCTTGCGGGGTTTTCGCCGACAGCTTCTGAAAATAAATTCGTTGATGTAGCCGATAAAATTGGCAAGAGCAAGCTTGATGCGGCAAAAGACAGTGCGGAAAAAGCGAATGAAGACAAGTATTGGGTTATTTATAAACGCTTTGCAAACGTCTTTGAAAAGTATGAGCGCCCTTTCGCTTTGTTTTTGGGCGACTTCTTAGATGTGATGCTCGGCGGTTCTTTGCAAACGAAAATTGTTAAAGAACTGATTGAAGAAAAAATAAACAAAATGCGCAAGGTGCGTGAAGCGGCTGCTATTGAAGAGGCTGTTTCGAAAAAACATAATGTCCAAAGAAAAAGATCCCCTTTGGCAGAAGTTAAAATAGGCGGCGAAAAGCGTTTGTATTTGCAGCATTTTATAAAACGCAAATATTTTTTGTCGGCCCTGTTCTTAGACAGTGATGAATACACAAATTATAAAAAACTTGTCAAACAAATTGAAGAGGCTTGCGTCGAAATCGTTAAAGAAGAAGTGCCTCCGAACGAAGATGCGCGAAAAGAATTATTGGCGCAGATAATCGGTCAGCTCAAATACGAAATTTCACAGCACGATGTGTTATATATCTGGAAAATTTTGGCGGCCGATGAGTTTAACCTCTTAGAGTGGACATACGGCGAATGTAAAACACTTAACTTGCTCAGGCCCGCTTTTTATGAAGACCTCGACATAGCTTATCAGAACGGCAAAAAAATGCTTAAATTGCTGATAAGCGATGTTAAAGAAGAGTTTCCGCCGGACGAAAATAAACAGGATGCTTATGAAGACTATTTAAGAGATATTCTTGAAATATACCTGTATCACCATTTTGTGGTTAAACATCTTAATCAGAGGGTGCCAAAAATCAGTCTTAAAGAGTTCGAGACTCTTAAAGACGATTTAACAGACAAAATCGGAACCTTAAGAAGCGAAAATGATTCGCTGCGTGCCGAAATCGCCAAACTTAATGTTGAAAAAGATCAATTTGCGGCAGAAGCAAGAATGCTGAAAAATGATAACGAAAAACTCATTCAGCAAAACGAAAAGCTTGATCCGAATGAAGTTCGAAGAAAGCTTCAGGCCGCCGAAGCTAAAGTTAATGCCGCAAAAAAAGAGTTGCAAGAAACACTGCTCGAAGAAGCCGAACTCAGAAGCGATATGCGCGAACTTGATAAGGAAGTGCAAGAGCTGACCGAACAGCTCAAGAAACTTAACGCACTGCCTAACGAAGCCGCAAATTCTGTGGAGGGCCTATTAGAAGGTAAAAGAGTGGTGATTTTCGGGGGAGTGGGCAGAGACCATTATTGGAACACTCTTAAAGAAGCCGGAGTTAAAAATGAAGACTATGAATGGTATGAAGGTTATCACACCATCAGTCTTGCCCGAACAGCCGAAATAGTCGGAAGAGTAGATCTGGCTGTGGTAGTGACAAGCTACGCGGGTCACTTGCTGCTTTATCAGGTAAGGCCGTGCATTAAGCCGCATCAGCATTTCTTTAAAATACACAACAGCGGTGCCGGTTCGCTCAGAGCCGAAATACTTAAAACATTCAAAAACTAAGAGGGGCTTATGGCGTTTGCTTTATGAGCGTCTGACACCGTTTGCTCTATGTTCGGTTCGGCTCCGTCAGGGGCTAAAAGAAGTTTCCAATAAGAGACGAATTCGATGTTTTTTCTTTTGCTGACCAAGGGCACGGGTGTGAGTCCCCATAAATAGAGGCCGTCGTTAATAAATAGGTTTTTAAGCTTGTTAATAACATCTGTCTGGACGTTGGGGTCGATTATTATTCCGCCCTCGGGAACCAAATGTTTTTCGGCTTCAAACTGAGGTTTAATAAGCGCGATTATTGCACCTTCTTTTGTAAGTATTTTTGAGGCTTTAGGCAAAATATGTTCAAGAGAGATAAAAGAAACATCGGTGACAATTAAATCAAACGGTTCTGAGAACTCGCTTGTGTCCATTGTTTTAAAATTTGTTTTGTCTTTGATTATCACTCTGGGGTTATTCTGAATTTTTGGGTCTAAAAGTTGGCGGCCGACGTCTAGGGCAACAACTTCTTTCGCGCCCTTAGACAACAGAACATCTGTAAACCCGCCGGTTGAAGCTCCGATATCAAGGCATCTCAGGTTTTGAGGCGACACAGAAAAATCTTTAAGCGCTTTTTCAAGCTTTAATCCGCCCATAGAAACCCATTTGCAATGACGAGGTTTGTGTTCTAAAATTGTTTCAACCGGGATTTTCTCGCCTGCTTTGTCCCATAGACGGTCTTTGGTTCTTATTTCTCCCGACATGATCAGTTTGCGTGCAGTCTCAAGGTCGTCGGCCAAGCCTTGTTGTACTGTCATTTCATCGACGCGCGCCTTTTTTGCCATTAGAATTACCTTTATAATTGCAAATTTGTGAATTTCAAATTATAATACATCACTGAGGAAATCAATAGGATATATTATGTTTGAGAAAAATTGCGATCAATGTTCTGCCAAAATTCAAATACCCGATGACTATTCGGCTCCTTTTGTGCAGTGCCCTGAATGTGGTTCACATCAAAGATATCAGAAACCTAAAGATCTAAACGAACCCGAATACAAACTCGGAAGCGCAAAAGTAAGTTCCGAAGCGCTCAGAATACCCGGTAAGGTATTGGAAGACTCAAAAATTTTTGAAGACGCCATAGGAAAGGCAGCTTTAGAAGAGGTATACAGGCAAGTCGCTATTTATATGAGCGAAAAAAATGTTCTAAAGCGCAGAACTTTGAAAAGCAAGTCAATTCAGGCTTTTATGCGCAAGTTCAAAATTTCTGCCGATATGACAGCACAAATGCTTGATTACGCCGAAAAATCACCTCAAACCCAAGAAATAGCCGTTTCTTTGCATCGCAAAAAAATAATTGTTGCCGGTGTTGTTTCGGCTTTATGCGTTGCATTGCTTGTCGGGCTTTTGTTGGCTTTCCTGTGATAGATTTGAATTCGCGAATGGATAAAAATTTTGATGATTTGGCCGAAAATCTTAAGTTAGGGGTTTATGGCTCAGGTAAAGGTAAAGTGCGTTTGTCTGTTTTAAAGTATGACATTACGCGCAATATACCCGAGATCGAATGTAAAAAAAACTTAAGTATTTTAGACGCGGGCGGAGGCATGGGGCAGATTTCTCGCTGGTTGGCCGCGAAGGGGCATGAAGTGCTTCTGGCTGATGTTTCTGAGCAAATGCTCGCAATTGCCAAAGAAGAAAATATAAAAGAGTCGCTGCAAGATAAAATTAAAATTGTTCGAGCCGCTATTCAAGAATTGCCACAGCTTTTAAAAGGGCAGACTTTTGATTTAATTCTTTTACACGGAGTAATAGAATGGATGGAAAAACCAATTGAAGGTTTTGAATGTCTGATTCCTCTTTTGAAGCCAAACGGAGTTGTTTCATTATTGTTCCACAATCTCGATAAACTTATCATGAAATGGGGAATTAATTCGCAATACGAAAAAGCTTTGCCCGGTAAACCTTGCAAAACGAAAAAGCTTACGCCTAGTAATTCCCTAAGTTACAGAGATTTAGAGCCGGTATTCGACAAAAATAGATTCGATGTGGTCTCAAAAGCCGGAGTCAGAATATTTTACGGTTTTTTTGCTAAGTTAACAACTGAAGCGGTGGATGAGACGTTTGAGTTAGAAAAAAAATACCTTTACACAGAACCATTTGCCTCTATGGGCGAGCATATACACTACATTTTACGTAAAAAGAGTTAAGCAAGATTATGAAGAGTAGAGAACAAACGAAGGAGTTAGAGACGCTGCCTGTTTCGCGGCTTTTATTTAAATTTGCGGTACCGGCAATGACCGGAACTTTTGTAAACTCGATGTATAATGTGGTTGACAGAATGTTTTTGGGGCATTATGTGGGCGAAATGGGTATAGCCGCTACCACTGTAGTTATGCCTATGATGATGATTGTTATGGCGGTCGGCATGCTGATCGCTTTTGGCAGCAACTCTCAAATGTCTATAAAGCTCGGCGAAAAAAACTACGACGAGGCCGAAAAGCTTTTGGGGCAGGGCTGGTTTATGTTCGTTACTACTTCTTTGCTTATAACTGTATTTTCTATATGGAATATGGATACGCTGCTTAGGCTGTTTGGCGCAAGTGATAATGTTCTGCCCTATGCACGCAGTTATGCCGTAATTATTATGCTTGGCAACGTTGTGCACGAAATTTCTTTTGGTGCAAACAATTTTGTTCGTGGAGAAGGCAACCCGCGTTTTGCAATGATAACCATGATTATTGGCGGAATTGTGAATATAATTATGGACTACATATTTATTGTCAGAATGGGTTGGGGCATGGAAGGTGCGGCTTGGGCAACGGTTATCGGTTACAGCTGTTCGGCGTTTTGGGTTCTTTCTTACTATTTAAGAGGTAAGAGCGTCGTTAAGCTCAAGTTTAGCAACTTTAAACTGCATAGCGGCTTGGTGAACCGAGTTATGGTAATGGGCTCGCCAAGTTTTATAATGAATATGATAGCCAGTGTTCAGGCGTCGATTTTTAATAATCAGCTCCTTAAATTTGGCGGTGACGTGGCAGTATCGACCATGGGCGTAATTATGAGCTTTAACTTTTTTTGGCTAATGTTTGTTATAGGTATGTCGCAAGGTATGCAGCCTGTTGTCGGCTATAATTACGGTGCACAAAAATTTGATAGGGTAAAGCGTGCTCTTTATGGGTCTTTTGCGGCAGTCACTGTTATGTGCACTGTTTTGTTTATTGTTGTGCAGGTTTTTCCCGAATATATTTTTAAACTGTTTGTAAGCAACGGGGAATCAAGCATTATGAAAATCGGGCCTAAAGCGATTCAAGATGTGTTTATTCTGTTGCCGATTATAGGTTACTTAGTTATTTGCGCGAACTATTTTCAGTTCACGGGCAGACCCATGGTCAGTTTAGCTCTTACTTTGCTGAGACAGGTTGTGTTCTTGATTCCGTCTCTGCTTATTCTGCCCAAATATATAGGAATTCTGGGAGTTTGGTATTCTCTGCCCCTGGCAGATGTTGGTGCACTGATTTTTACTTTGTATTTCTATATCAAGGAATTAAAAGTTTTGCGTGTATTGATCGCGGAGCAGCGGGCAAAAGAGAGCGCGGCGGTACTTTTTGCGCCGGCCGCCTAAAAATTGTTGCGGCATGAAACAAAAAGGCCTGAGCGCGAACTCGGGCCTTTTTGTTTATATTACAGTTTCTGAGCCGGGTTGTATCTAATCTCGCGCCCGTTTCTTAAGGCAACTATCTGCGCCATAATTTCGATTACAATTTCTTCGGGGGTTGTGCTGCCGAGGCTTATTCCGATGGGGGTGTAAATGTTGTCGACCTTTTTGGGGTCAAAACCTCTTTCTTTTAGAGAAGCCCTGAAAGCGGCTGACTTTTTGCCGGAACCTACAAGACCAATGTATGCGGCATTTGAATTCAGCACGTATTCTATGGTTTCTCGGTCTTTTACGTGCCCCGGGGTAGCCACTATAATGTAGCTGTTTTCGTCTATTCTGGCGGCTTCTACTGCATCTTTGTATGGCTTGCAAATTACTTCGATATCGTCGGGGAAAACGGCTTCAGATGCAAATTCGGGGCGTTCATCGGCTATGGTTACCCTGAACCTTGAAAGGTTTGCAACTTTGGCCAATAAACAGCCTATGTGACCGGCACCGAAAATAATCATGCGGGGTTCGCTGTTCTGAAGTTCGATTAAAACTTTAGATTCGCCGCCGCAAACGGGGTCGCCTCCAAACATGTCGCTATTCGACATGTCAAAATTTAATACGGTCGAGCCGCCGGTTACAAACAAATCAAGGGCCGCTTCTTTTGCGTGGTTTTCATTAATACCGCCGCCTATTGTGCCCACGGTTTTGCCGTCTCTGAAGACAATCATTTTTTGCCCGACTTTGCCGGGACTACTGCCTATGGTTTCAATCACCGTGCATAAAACAAATGACTGATTGGTATTGTATGCTTTTTGTAATTCTGTGTAGAACTCTATCGCCATTATGGTCTCCATTTAAAAACTGTTTTCTACTACCAAATGCTATTATATCCTATTTATTCGTTATGGGCAAGATTTTAGCTTATAAGAAAAAGTCATTAACTTTTTTTTGCATAACGCCGATGTATTGTCTGTAAAAAAGAAAAGTGGAGGCAATATGAGCGCCCTGACCCTTGCAAACAATGAATATGACTATTTGGATACCCCTCTCGGAAGTGTGCCTCGCATCTTCGACGAGTTTTGGACAGCCAAGCAAAGACAAATGCATTCGCTGCATTATTCAAATTCTTATCGTGCTTCGTTCAAACCTGAACTTCCTGATTTTTTCATAAGTAAGTTTACGAATAAAGGCGATGTGGTGGGCGACCCGTTCGGCGGGCGCGGAACGACAGCTTTACAGGCTGCTTTGAGCGGACGTATTGCTTTGAGCAATGACGTTAATCCTCTTTCTGAACGCATTGCTTACCCGAAACTTCACCCCGTAACTATTGAAGAAATTGAAAAGCGCCTCAATAAAATAAATCTTACTAAAGACGTTGACCTGTCAGCTGAAGAAGACATGTCAATGTTTTATCACCCCGATACATATAAAGAAATTATAAATCTTAAAAATTATCTTAAAACCCATCGTGATGACGTTGACAGATTTATCGAAATGATTGCTTTGTCAAGATTGCACGGTCATTCAACCGGATTCTTCTCTGCTTATTCGTTTCCGCAAATTTCTATTCCGAAGTATCGTCAGCAGAAAATTAACGAAACCAGACAAGAAGGTCCCGAATACCGTGAAATTAAGTCACGAATAATTAAAAAAGCGAAAGACACGCTGAAAAGCGGACAATTAGAGACACTGAACGCTAATTCCAAAAAACATATCTTTACGACCGGTGATGCGCGAAACTTGTGTGGCTGGAAAGATAACAGCGTTAATCTCGTGGTGACTTCGCCGCCGTTTTTGAATCAGGTTGATTATGTGCAAGACACTTGGATCGAAAATTGGTTTTGTGGAATTGCTCGCGAAGAAGTGGACGGCAAAATTGTGCAGACGCCCAATTTAAGCGAATGGTCACAGTTTATTTCTGATGTTCTCTCTGATTTGCACAGAGTTTTGGTGCCGGGCGGAATCGTGGCAATGGAAGTCGGAGAAGTGAAATATCAGGGCAAAATTTTGAATCTCGATGAAATAGTGCTTGGTTTGACTTGTTCAAGAAGCCACAATATGCATCAGTTCAAGGTTAATGAAATTTATGTACAGAGTCAGCAGTTTACGAAGCTGGCAAATTGTTTTAACGTGTCGAATAATAAAAAAGGAACTAATACTAACCGCATTCTTGTAATGGAAAGAATGTGACAAATCTTGTCAGGAGGCAAATAGCATGATTACTACCCCAATGGATATTTTTCAAAGAGAATTTACCAGAAAAAGCATCGGCGGTCTCGACGAAAACGAAGTTTATAGCTTTCTGAAAAAGATTGGCCGTGAATATGAGACTCTTTATGCCGAAAATAAGGCATTAAAAGACCAGGCGCAGCGCTTGAGCGGGCAAATGCAAGACTATCTTGAGCTCGAAAAAACTATTAAACAAACGGTTATCACTGCTCAAAAGCAATCAAGCGACCTTAAAGATAATGCCGAAAAGGAAGCTGAGCTTATTGTTAAAGAAGCGGAACTGCAGTCTGAAAGAATTTTAGACGAAGCACGCAGCGAAGCCGAGCAGATTAGCAGAGAAATTCGTGAGCTTAAAAAACAGAAAAGGACCTTAAAAGTTGAATTGAGAACCGTTCTTGAATCTTATTTATCAATGCTTCACGAAGACGGCCCCTCTTATAACAGAAACCTTGAATCCTTTCCTAAGGCCGCTTAATTAAGCATATTATTTTGTAATGAAAAAGAGACAAATGCTTATGTTTGTCTCTTTTTTTATGTACACAATTTTAAGCTTATGAGATTAAGTTTATATTGTCTTTATTAAAAATAAAGTGTATCATTCAAACAAATCTACTTATGAGGAGAGTTGACATGGCTACAGAATTGAACAAAAACACCTTTAAAAGTGAAATTATTGATGCAAAAGCAAATGCTCTTGTTGATTTTTATGCTCCATGGTGCGGACCGTGCAGAATGATGGGCCCTATTATCGACAGCCTTGCTACAAAATTTCCGAATGCAAAAATTGTTAAGGTTAATATAGACGAAAACCCTGAAATTGCAGAAGCTTACAATGTATCAGTTATTCCTACACTTGTTTTTTTCAAGGGTGGCGAAGCTGTTCATACACAGGTTGGAGTTGTTGCCGAAGCCGAATTGGCAAAACAAATACAAGAAAAACTTTAAGGAATACTTATGAATCGGATAATAGACAATGCGGCCGTTGAAAGGATTATAAATACTGATCATCATGATCCTTTTCAAATTCTCGGCATACATGAAACAGAATTTAATGGCAAAAAATGTGTGGCAGTAAGGGCTTTTTTACCTGATGCAGAAACCGCAGATGTCGTTGATACTTCAAACGGCGAAGCTTTTAAGATGAACAAACTTCATGACGCGGGTTTTTTTGAAGCGGTAATAACTGCAAGAAAAAGTGTTTTTTCTTATAGACTGAAAAGTTATTATCCTAACGGAGCCAGCTCAGAGTTTTATGACTCATATGCATTTTTGCCAACCATCGGAGAAATGGATCAATACCTGTTCAGCGAAGGCAACCATCATGAACTTCATGATAAAATGGGTGCTCACGTCAAGTATTTTGATTATTTCGAAGATAAATTAGGCGGTATTTCATTCGCAGTGTGGGCACCTAACGCCAGAAGAGTAAGCGTTATAGGCGACTTTAACAACTGGGACGGCCGAAGACACGTTATGAGAACACTCGGCAATTCCGGAATCTGGGAACTCTTTGTTCCCGGTCTGCAAGTAGGCCAAAATTATAAATTCGAAATCAAAACCAAAGAAGGCGCTTTGCTTGAAAAGATAGACCCATTTGCTTTTTATGCAGAAGTCAGACCTAAAACAGCAAGCAAAATATATGATATTTCGGGTTATGAATGGAAAGACGAAGAATGGATATGTGCAAGAGAAACCAAAAATCTTAAACGTGAACCAATCTCTGTTTACGAATGCCATTTGGGCTCATTCATGAGAAATCTTGAAGAAGGCAACCGCTTTATGACCTATCGTGAATTGGCACCCATAATTGCCGATTACGTTAAACGCTTAGGTTATACTCATATCGAGCTTTTGCCCGTTACAGAGCATCCTCTTGATATTTCATGGGGTTACCAGGTAACAGGTTATTTTGCTCCCACAAGTCGCTTCGGAAGCCCGAAAGACTTCATGTATTTTGTCGACTACATGCATGAACAAGGCATCGGGGTTATTCTTGACTGGGTTCCTGCGCACTTTCCAAAAGATTCGCACGGACTTGCCAAATTCGATGGCACCTGCTTATACGAACATGCTGACCCCAGACAAGGCGAACACAAAGACTGGGATACTCTAATATTTAATTTCGGCAGAAATGAAGTTAAAAACTTTTTAATCAGCAGTGCTTTATTCTGGATAGACAAATACCATGTCGACGGTTTAAGAGTTGACGCTGTTGCTTCAATGCTTTATCTCGACTATTCAAGAAGTGCTAATGAATGGATACCGAATAAATTTGGCGGCCGCGAAAATCTCGAAGCCATCGAATTTTTGAAATATTTGAACAGCATTTGCCAGCAAAAGTTCCCCGGAACAATGAACATTGCCGAAGAATCAACGGCTTTCCCCGGAGTTTCAAAACCTTGTTCAGAAGGCGGTCTCGGCTTCACATTTAAGTGGAACATGGGTTGGATGAATGACACATTAAGTTACTTCAAAAAAGACCCTGTTTATCGCAGTTATCATCACAATGATTTAACTTTCCCCCTTATTTATGCGTTTACCGAAAACTTTGTTTATGTTCTTTCACACGACGAAGTTGTGCACGGCAAAGGTAATTTGATAAATAAAATGCCCGGTGATTTCTGGCAAAAATTTGCTAATTTAAGGCTTTTATTCTCAATGATGTGGACAATGCCGGGCAAAAAATTGCTCTTTATGGGTACTGATTTCGGCCAGTGGAACGAATGGAACAGCAACCAAAGTCTTGATTGGCATCTTCTTGACTACGATTCTCACGAAGGTTTGCAGAGACTGGTTACTCATTTGAACCATCTTTATAAAACCGAAGAATCCTTGCATTCAAAAGATTGTGAATCTGACGGCTTTGAATGGATAAGCTTCGAAGATTCTGATCAGAGCGTTGTCAGTTGGATACGAAAGGGTGATAATCCCGATGAAATCACATTGTTCATCGCAAACTACACCCCCGTGCCACATAAGAATTACAGAGTAGGCGTTCCCCGCGAAGGCTTCTACAAAGAAATTCTTAATTCAGACTCTGAAATGTATTTTGGCACTAACGTCGGCAACTTGGGCGGAAAATGGTCTGAAAACCATTTTTGGAACAACAGACCCTTTTCTATTACCGTTGATTTGCCTCCCTTAGCGCTTATAGGCTTTAAGTTATCTATTTAAATAAGCAATTTACAGATAAAAAAATACCACCCTTTTGAGGGTGGTATTTTTTTATCTGTAAGTAATTATACTGTAACAGAGCCCTTAACTTCGTAATCAACACCGTCTGTGTTGATTTTTACGGTAGTTGTTCGTTTATAGCTATCATTGAATAAATGAGAGAATTCTTCGACCGCCGCTTTGGGGTCAACGGCATATCTTCTTTGAAACTCAAGGCTTTCTTTGATAGAATCAAGCATCTGGGTTTTGCTGCTCAATTCGTTTATTTTACTCCGTGCATATTCATTGTTTGCGAAAAAATCTTCGATTCGTTCTTTGTCGGGGTGAGGTGATTTAACGTAGACATTTTGATTAGGACTTATTCCGAGCTCTATTTCGGGGTCTCTTGAAATACCGTTCATAAAAGCAAATCTTCCAAAACTATCTTCGAGTTCTTTTGAAAGAGTTTCAATTTTTGGTTCCAGGCCTTCGATCGAAAAATCTTGAGGGTCGAAACTTGCAAGTAAAGGCAGAGAAAATGTTTTGCTCTCTTTATCGGTTGTGTTCTGTTCAGTTGACTGATTTTGCGCAATTTCAACAGTATCTTCGGTGATTTCAAACTTTTGTATATTTGAGGGTGCAATGCAGCCGCAGTGCCCCGGTTTCATGTTCTTGCCGCATTCTGCGTTCTGAAGTGAAGGCGGGCAATAAGTTGAATTGACATTCATAACTTGGCCTCCTATTTATATATATTTATGCCTATCTCTCGATATTTATCGGCATTTTACGCTAAAAAATGAAGGGCTTTGTTACAAAATGTTGAAATATCTGTTAATATGCACTTAATAAATTAGGAGATGGTGCATTTATGAAAAACATATTCAGTTTTGTATTGCCTTTTGTGTTAGTTCTTTTTTTTGCTGTTTCAGCTGATGCAAAGCAGTATAAAGTATCAGTTATAGCCGACAGTGAACGTGATGACTTTGCTTATTTGATTGATAGTATCAATACAGAGCTTTCGAAGATTTTTTCTGAAAAAGATATTGTTTTATTGGAAAAAACGAACGTGACTTCGAACCAATTCGAAGATGAGTCGGCCATTCAAGCCTTGATCTATAAAGCATTAAGAAATGAAAAGTGTGATGCCGTGATGGCGTTAGGACCGGTATCGTCACATTTGTTAGCATCGATGCGCATTTTTAAAAAACCAGTAATTGCGGCGCATATCGTTAACGGAAAAATTCAAGGTATTGCTAAAAATGGCAATTCGAGCGGCGTAAGAAATCTGAGTTATATTGATTTTGATGTGGATTTTTTGCATCAGATTGAGGCGTTTCGCAGAGTAAAAGAGTTTGATACTTTGCATTTGGTTATATCGCCTAATTACTTAAAAGCCGTGCCCCATTTGGCACAATATTTAAAATCTGAAGCAGATAAGCAAAAAACAGAAATAAAAATAGTAGAAACAAGCAAGGGCCTCGATGAAATGAGAAAACTTCTTGTCAATGCCAAGGCAGCAATGATCGTTCCCATATTAGGCAGACCTTTTGATTTTCAAAAAGAAATAATTGAATTGCTCAATGAATTAAAGGTTCCGTCTATGGCTATGTTAGGCAGAATACCGGTTGAAAACGGGGTTTTTTGCAGTCTGACTCCTGATATAGACAATCAAAAACTTGCACGCAGAATAGCGATAAATTTGAATAGAATATTTGCGGGTGATGATGCCGGCTCTTTTAATATTGATTTTACTATGCCCGAAAGGCTTTCATTCAACATGGAAACGGCAGAAAAAATTGGTTTGTTCCCGACCTGGAGCCAAATGACGGATGCATTGCTGTTTTACGGTGAAAGCGCAAGCAAAAACAAAAAAATGGATATCGCAACGGTTATAGAAACGGCACTAACAAAGAACTTGCGACTAATTGCGAAAAAGCAGGAAAAAGAAAAGCAGCGCCAAAAGACAATAGCAGCGAAATCGGCATACGATCCCGTTTTGCAAATTTCCCTTAATCAACTGAGCATAGATAAAGACCGCGCAGAATCGATAATAGCACCGGCAGAGCATTCGGCGAAACTTGGCGCTGACTTGCTGTATGTGATTCACAGCGAAAAGGCTAATGCAAACATTGATATTCAAAAGTTGTTTGAGAATGTGAAAAGCGAAGAAGAGCGTGCGCTGATGCTTGATATTGTAAAAGAGGCTCTGACAGCTTATGTTAACGTCTCAAAGAGCCACGCGATGGTCAATATTCAAAAAGACAATCTTGAAGTAACGCGGGTTAATTTAGAGATGGCGAAGCTGCGTGAAAAGGTTGGCACATCGGGGCCGGGCGAGGTTTACCGCTGGGAAATTCAGATGGCGGGTGCGCGGCAGGCTGTAATTGGTGCACAGGCGGTGCTGAAAAAGGCGGGAATGGCGCTTAATGAGGTGCTGCAGAACTCTCAGGAAGACGAATTCGATTTAGACAAATTTGATTTGAGCAAAGACTGTTTTTATTTGAATTACGTGCAAATCGAGCCATACATCGATAACTTGAGGGGTTACAAGATTTTTAAAGATTTTATGGTGGCCGATACTTTTGAGTTTTCTCCTGAAATCAGGCAGATTGACGTTGGGATAGCGGCTGCCGAAAGAATGCTTAAGTCTGAAAAAAGGCGGGGAAAAGACCCGACTGTGGCTTTGCAGTTTAATTTTACGAGAACTTTTAAAGAATGGGGAACGGGCGATGATAAGTCGGTGCCGCCACCTTTCAACAGCGTATTTAAGCTGCCTGATAAGAATGACAGTTATGTCGGGGTAAATGTGTCTTTGCCGATTTTTGAGGGACGCGAGAGAGCAGCTTCGATAAAGCAGGCCCGGGCAGATGTTTTGAGGCTCAATACAGAAAGAGACTATTTAAAAGACCGTTTAGAGCTGAATACAAGAGTCACATTAGAAGATGCAAAGGCTTCTTTTGCGAGCATAAATTTGGCTAATTCGAGGGCGGAATATGCTGAAAAAATGCTTGAACTTGTTCAGAATGCGTATAGTAGGGGTGCCGTGAGCGTTTTAGACTTGATCGATGCGCAAAATGCCTTTTTGATTGCAAAAGAGGCGGCAGCAGATGCGGTTTTTTCTTTTGTAAGAGATTTTGTAAATGTATGCCGTGCGGTGGGAAGCTACGACATTATGTTTGACGAAAAAAGCAATGCCGAGTGGTTTGAAAGGCTTAAACTCTACTATGCCGGCAGAAGTGAAGAACCTAACATAAGAAAGCGCGAGAAATAATTAAGCCGTAAACACGAGTATGGCGCATTCGCAGCTGTCTTTGATGTTCATCGACTTAATCAGATTATTTGTATAGGTGGCCGGGTCTTTGTGATAAGACTCGGCCGCTTTTTGCAGTAATAGTTTTGTATAGCTTGGGTTAGTGCACATAATTATGGCGCTGTTATCTTTGAATTCAAAGTTAGTTTCTTTGTAGGCACAGGTTTCTGATTCACCGAGCTTGCTGCCTTGGCTGCCTATGGTGGTGACACGTTTAGATTTGCCGTTAACAAGTATGGGCAGGGCTTTGCCTGCATTAAGGCATTTTCCTTTGCGTTCATCAAGGTCTATGTTTATGTATTGCAAAGACATGTTGACGCGTGCAGATTTTTTTATGTGTTTAAGCAGATTGTCGACTTTTTCGCCAAATTTGGCAGGTGATTCTAACAGATTTTTTTCATTTAAAACGGCCGCTTTTACCATCGCCATTATAAGGGCGGCAGCTGTGCCATTTTCGTCTGCACTGCCTGTTATAATGGATACATGGTTTTCTGAGCTTTCAAAATAATCGTAATATTTGCCGTTCAGCTCACTCTGAGAATGAATCTCGGCATAAACCGAGTATAAAAGGCTGTCTGAAATCGGTATAGGAAGCAGATGCTCTTTAACTGCTCCTGCAATCTGCAGTTCTTCAAAGTCAACCATAGTATCGTTGAATACTTCGGCAATTTCGCCAAATTCGTTGGCGCCAAGGTTTGGAAGGCGCTTTTTAAAATCGCGTCTGGATATGGCGTTTGCCCCTTCGCTTAGGCGTTTTATCGGGTATTCAAGACTTTCTGATAAAAATCGGCCCAATATAACAGTTAAAAGCAACGATATTATTGCGCTTAAAAGCAGATATTGCATTTCCTCGTTGATTTCGGCTTTGACTTTTGAGACGGGGTAGAGAGCGATTAAATGGCGATTTTCCATTTTTCTGCATTTAATGCCCATAAGAAGATATTTCTCATTATTGTAGGTTATAAAATGTCTTGGGTTGTTAGGTTTCTCGTTAAGCGTGGTTGTAGTTGCTCTAATCATTTTTTTGTCGGGGGTTATGGAAGGCCAGACTTCTCTGTTGTTATATACAACAAAAAGTTTTAGCCCTTCGATATTTCTGTTTGCATGCAATATTTGTCGTTCGACATACATTGATTCTAAGTAATAGTTTGTCCAATTCATAGCAACGATGAAGTCGAATTTGGCTTTATCAAAAACAGATATGAACGTATTGAATATTGAAATATTTCTGTTTCCCACACCAAAGCTGAATATCTCTCCATCACTAGATATGAATTGATGCAATACTTCTATTAAAGGCTTTTGCAGAAATGATTCGCATACAATCTCAAGTTCGGTCGAGGTTTTGGTGTCTTCAGGCTCTTCGTTTAAAATGCCAAGTATAAATTTTAAAACCGAGGTTAATATGTCGAATTCAGTGGTTAAGTCTTTTCTTCTGCTATCATCAAATTGGTTTAATATGAATTCTTCATCGTTTAAATTTAGAATTCTTGATGTTCCCATAGTTTTTGACGAGCTGGCAATAAGATAAACTCCTGACTCGTCATGGTTTTTGATGTCTAAATGGGCTAAAAAAGTTTGATAATTTTCTAGTGTTAAACCTTCTTTTAGGGTTGGAACAAAAATATTCAGCGCATTTTTAATATTGTTTATTTGCATTGCGTATTCTGATTCCATTCTGTTATCAAAATTCAGAATATATTGTGTGCCTTTAGCGTGCATGTTGTCATACAGTGCCAATTCTTTTTGTATAATATAATCGTAAGCAGTAAAAAACAGCATTGCAAGCGGAAGTCCGTTCGCGTATAAAAAAATCAGCAAAAGCTTTTTTGAAATGCTGATAAACATTGGCTTTTTAGAGATTTTATTTTTAACAGCCATGTATACCCAGGGAAGTAAAAATAATATAGGTATAACTGTATTAAAATGGGTGCTTGCGAATATAGATTGTGAGTAAAATTCCTTTTTAACAAATGCAAATATAAGCATTTCATCGTCTTGAAAAACCTTGAAAACACGGCCTTTTTCAGGATCATCACAGACATCTTTAAGCACCGGTTCTCCATTAATTATTGCATTAAAAGTAATGTTTTCGTTTTGAGGCTGTATATGCTCGATATAGTGCTTTAAAGCGTAATGATTTTCTAAATTTTTCGGTTCAATGAAAATGGCAATTTTATGAGAAAGATTTTTGGTTGCTTTTAGCCAAACATAAGGTTTTTGGCTTTTGCTGTCGCATCTGAGTATCGAAGACTCGGGGTACCTATTTATATAAACGTGATCGAGTATTATTTGAGGGCCGAATAGTTTTCTGAAATTTATAGTTTCTTCGAGAGTGTAAGTCCTTTTTTCGGGCGTTAAATTAATGCACTTATGAAATGTTTCGTTCCAAAATTGCTTCCAGTCGCCGTTAAAATTTTTTGAATCTATAGAATAGGCTATTGCTCTATTATTTGGATTCCATAATATGTATTCAAAACTGTCGTAAACAAGGTCTTGTCCGGTTTGAAGAACTTCTTGCGGGTCATTGCTTTTAATTGCTTTTGCGAAAAGCATATTGAAATAATTAATAAAAAAAGTCTCGTCATGCAAATAATATTCAAGTGTTTTAAAATCTGTTTCGATTTTATATTCGGCCGTTTCTAACAAGCTTTTTTCTTTTTTTGTTTTAATGTATTCGAACCCAATAATCAGAACGGATATGGGAATGATCGCGAAAAGAATTATGTGAAGGGCAAGCCACAATGTTTTTGACGATTTTTTAAACATTATTTTGCTCCTCATTATCAAATCTGATAAGCAAGATGGTGGTGTCGTCGTCTACGCCTTTACTCCAGGCTCTGTTAGCATTGAATATATTCCGGTAATAAGTCTCTAAATCTTCATTCCAAGAATCTTCAAGGCATTTTAACAGCCTTTTTGAGCCAAAAGCTTCGTTTTGTGAATTAATCGCCTCTATAAGGCAGTCGCTGTAAAGTATTAAAGTGTCTTTGGGTTTAAGCACAAAATTGTGGTTATTGCATTTAAGTTTTTTTGTTATTCCTAAGGGTGTTCCGATAATTTCTTTGAAGTATGCGTTTTTGCCTTTATCCTCAACTATTACGGGGTAGCAGTGCCCTGAATTCGAAATGGTGCATTCTCCTGTAATGTCGTTTATGGTTATAAATTGGCAGGTTAGCATTCTTTTCAGATTGCTTTTCCTTAATGTGTAAAGGGTGTTGTGCAGCGATAAAAGCATTTCTGCGGGGTTTTTTGCTTTGCTCTTATTAAGAATAATGGTTGCTTTTGCAACAGCCATTATTATTGCCGCAGGTATTCCGTGGCCTGCCACATCTCCCATTAAAACGCCTGTAAAAGAGTCAGAAATAGAAAAATGGTCGAAATAGTCGCCTCCTAATTTGGTCATTGTCACGCTTTTTCCAAATATTTCGATGTTGTTGTGTTTGTGGCGGCTTTCGGGTAGCAAAGCTTGCTGAACGATTTTACCGACAGCGAGTTCACTCAAGCCTTCTGAAGTTTCTTTAAAAACTTTTCCGAGTTCTCCGAATTCGTCGTTGTTTTCAATTTTAGTTTTAAATTCGTAGTTTTGTGAGTTTATTTGTTTAACGGCGTTTGAAAGTTGATGCACAGGAGAAATAAACTGTTTGTTTAAAGCTATTATAACGGCGCTGATAATGGCAAAATTAAGCAAGGCAAGCAGGCCGATTTTAAATTTAAGATTGTTGATTTTTGTATCTATTATTTTTGCCGGCAAAGTTGCGCACAATATCATTTGATTATTGTATGAGCCCGGCAGTGCGGTAAAGATGTGCTTTTCGTTATTGATTAAAACATTGTTTTCATGTGTTATTTGGGAATCTAGCGATTTGCTTAATGCAGAAATAATTTTTTCAGAATCGTTTCCTTTGTAGCCGATTAGGGTCTTTTCGTTGATTCCCATTGCCATGTATTTGGTTTCATTAGTTTGGGCATTTTTTTCGTTAATAATGTTTTGAATGTATAGTTTTTGGAAATCTTCCATGCTCCAAAGTATGAATAAAACGGAATTAAATTTTCTGGTTTCTTTGTTTCCCAGAATGTGTACCATGCAAAGGGATATTTCTGAGCCCAAATTAAATTCATCTAATTTACCGATTAATTTTGTTGCGTGTTGAAGAATTGAGCTATTAAATCTGTCGAAATTCATAGCTTTTTTCCAGATAGGAGTATTATTAAAATTGCTTACGCTATCTTCATTTATGAGTTGTTCTGTCGAGTTTTCGTCTAAGTTAGCCAGTTTTAGTGTGCTTAATGAGAAAAGTCTCATAGGTTCGTGCGGACTGATAATTTTATCGTTAGCTTTGCAGGCCACAATGCTTTTCCCTGTTTTGTCATAAGCATTTATCTCTTCAGCATTAAGATGGGTAAGTAATCTTTTTAACTCGCTTTTATCTGATTCGTTTGGCAGTCTGTTTTTTGTGTTTTTGAAAAGTTCATCAAATTCATCAAAAACTTTTTTGGTAAATTTTCTTTTATGGTGAACAAGACCGGAATCGAGATCTCTTAGAATTCTTTCGTTGTTTTTGTGAGTTTCTCTTATAATTGCTTTTTCGTATTGCTGTATATGTTCATACCCGATAGTGCCTAATATTAGCAGCGGCAGGCCGTTTGCATATACGAATAAAATGGCGATTTGCTTTTTTATCGAAAAGTAATTTTGGTTGTTTACGAGTTTGTAGCAATAGTGTAAGAAGATTAAAAGCAATAGTGCAGCGGCAATTTTTGTGAGAATTTCATTTTTAATTTGTGTCGGATAGCCGGTTTGCATATGCTCTTTGTTCATTATGCAATAGCTTCTCAGGCTGGGTGTGAGCAGTTTAAAAGCAATAATTCTGTTGTCGGTTATTCTATGGCTGAATGCGGAGTTTTCATATTTGGTCAGCTCAAGTAAGAGGTCTTTTGTTTCGTTGTTTGGGTTATTTTCAGCGAGTTTTTTCAGGTTGTTTATATCGATAATGCCTGTTTTCATTTTATCGTCGCTTCGATTTAGTCTGGTAATTATCTTATCAATGCCGGGGTTTTGTGATTCAATGGGCTTTATAAAGCAAAGTAAGGTAAGGTTATCGTCAGAGTTGAACCAAACGAGTTGAAAATCGTTTTTACTGTCTGCGATGATGCATTTTCCGTGTTCTTCGGGCATAAATGGCAGTCTGAAATCTTTAGTTTGAATAAATTTCCCGATTAGGGGTCTGAAAGTTTTAATATCTTTCTCTATGAATTCTAGTGCTGAATTAGAGTTGATTCCGTCTTTTTTAAAAAGTTCGACGATTGTTTTCAAATAGGTATGAAGTTTTGCAATAAAATATCTATATTTCTTAAAGTCTGTGAGTTTTTCAACTATTTGTCCGTTTTTGTCCCAGGTAATGATTCTAATTTCATTGGGTAATAATTGTTTAAATTTATTGATTTCTGATTCGAGTGTATCGAATTTGTTTTGGCTTTTTGTAGTTTTGTCGAAAATATTTTTAAGTAAAAGATGGAAATAGTGTGCATTGTCAGAATATTTTCCCATCAGATTCAGCTTTTTATCCATCTTTTCGAAGACTTCTTCGACTTCGTTTTGATGTCTGATGTTTAATGTTTCTGATAATATTTCATTCAACAATAGGGCAGGTATAAGCGCAAAGCAAATCAGCATGCCTATCTGCCAAAGTAATTTATACTTAAACAACATACTAAGTAGTTAATAGCTTTCTTGATTCCTCAGATTGATATTATAACAGATAAAGTAACACATTATTACGGTTAAAATTATAAATATTTACAATTTCTTTTGGGGTGTGTTACAATCGGGGCAATGGGTTCGGATAAAATTTATCCGAAGAAACTGGATGGTCGGGCCGCCGTCCGCATATGCGGGGCAGTTTTTTAGTTTTTAGATAATTTTGTTCCTGCGTATGTAAGACATAAAACGAGTGTTTTTTTGTCTTAGAGAAACTACAAACAGGAGACAAAAAATATGTCATCAGATTATGAACGACGCCCTTTGACAGAGGAAGAGCTTTTTCTAGAGCGCAAGAGCGAAATAAAACGCAAAGTAACTTTTTTTGTAGTTTGCCTGGTAGGAATGTTAGTTGGCAAGTATGTTTTTGGTTTTTAAGTTGCGTCGGTAAATTTTTTAATATATACTGATTATTAGAGTGGTTGTTTAGTTCAACTGCCGAAATTGGGGGGCGAACCGGTTTCGACGGGGAGCGTGAGCTGCCACCTGCCATTCGCGGTTGATCGAAGGGCCGCGCAAAAAATCGATCAACAATTAACTGCCAACGAAAATCTGGCAATCGCAGCCTAATCTCGCTGTGACGGTTCTCCGGCTGATTCTGCCGGTAAGCTCCGGAAGAACCGACGACAAAACCGGCTGGGCTTATACTTGGTCGCTAGGGTAAATAAGCCGAGATTAACTAGTCGAATCGGATGAGTAGAGACCCGCCTGTGGGTTACGAAAATCTTAAACCAATAAACGCAGGATATAATGGTAGACGGTGTCTGTGAGCCTTTTCGGACGCGGGTTCGATTCCCGCCGCCTCCAATCTGATAGAACTTTTGTAAGTTCGCTAAGGTTTAAAAAGCCCGCTTTTAAGCGGGTTTTTTTGATGTTTGGGGATAGTCTGAAACAACCTAAAACCCTATGGCATCATCTTCAAATTTGTGGTAACATTTTGTAGTAATCGCCTAAAAACTACGCGAAAGGACTACCACAATAATATGGCTAG
>JAQVCG010000083.1 GCA_028689875.1 Candidatus Rifleibacteriota bacterium
AAATTATTACCGGCAACCTGGTGATAGAAAACTTCATTGAGCTCTTTAATGTATATCCAAAGCTTTGTGCCATTAAAGTATACTTTATAAGATCCATCGCTGAACTCAATTGCAAATTTATCAGGATTTTTTATAAGCAACTTAGCATTTTTTATTTCTTTATCATTTGTTAACTCAACATCAACGCTTACCGAATTTATTGTTTCGGTTTTCTTTTCCATTTTATCAAACAAAACATTGACTGAAATTGTCGCTATATTATTTCGTATTGGTTCAGCTGCATTTAAAGAAAAGTAAGAAAAAAATAGAAAAACAAATAGTGTTGTCAAAAATTTATTAAGCGACATTCAAAGCCGCCTTATCTTTTTTTGTTGCATCAGAATCTTGTGCCAACAAAATTTTGTCAGAAAGGAGTTTTATTGCATTAGCAAAAGAATTATATAGCTCGGGCACCTGATTAATCTGACGGCTATAATTGTTATAAACTCTAAAGACCTTGCAAAAGCTTTTAATAAGTAACTTTTCGTTGTCTGTTTTATAATTCAAGGCATCAAGGATTTGCGAAGACATAAATCCACAGTCTTCTTCTAACTGCTGCCAAGCGTGCATTGCCATAGATGCAGATGCAGAAAGGTTTCCAACCCATGGAGCAGGAACTGAGAAATCTGTTGATGTCAGCATTGACACAATTTTATTTAGTTGTAAAGTAACTATTACGGAGCCGTTATTGTTAAATTTTGCACCGGGCAACGATGAATAAAGAGAAAGACGCCCGCATTCAACGCCAGCAAAGATGATTTTCCAAAATACTCCAGCTTCGCCCGGGTTTAGCTTTCTTCTTGAGTCAGGTATTATAACAAAGTTATTATCTGTTTGTTCCTGTAGAATCTGCCCCGACAAAATTTCGAAAAATCTTCTTATTGAGTTAATATAAACATTAGGGCCTGCTTGTGTACTTACAAGCCAAATTAAATCAGGTGTTTTTGTGGTATCTGCAGACAAAAATCCATCAGGTTTTAGAAAAGACTGAAATGTGAAACATGGTCCGAGTTTATTTCCTTTCATTGAAAGGTAGAAATCAGGGTGACACCAGTTTTCATATAGAGAAGCGGGAAAAGCCGGCATTTCAGGGACTTCAAACTGAGTAAAAATTTTACGCAGAATCGTCATCAACTTAATAATATTCACTTTTTCTTCCAATACCATTTATGATTTTTGTTTGATGTGTTATTATACAGTAAAGATGTGTTTGTGTCTATATTACTACAACCGAGGTTTTACCATGATAGACAATGATTTTTTAGACAAAGAAATAATTACCAAAAAGCGCCCTGCCCTGGTAGCTTTTACAGCTGATTGGTGCCGTCCTTGCGGTCTTCAAAAATCAGTAATTCTGTCATTGGCAGAAAAATATAGAGATGAGTTTATTGTTGAAACAATTAACGCAGAAGCCGAAACCTCTTTATCAGAAAAATACAATGCGCGAACTCTTCCCACCACTGTAGTGTTCTCCAAGGGTGAAGTAGTGGAAATACTTCCTGGCTTTCAAAGCGAAGAATACTTAGAAAGCTACATCAAGTTTATTTTAGAAAAACAGCAAGAAGAAGCTTCAAAAGCCTAAGTATCAAGAGAGAATTCTGAATTTTTCTATGACTTCAGGTTTATTAAGATTATTTAGTTTAACAAATATTCCTTCAGTTTTTGTCGGCCCTTTAGCGCAAACGAATTTTTCAGAGAATCCTGTTCTAAATCGTGATATAACTGTCGATTTGTCGACCCCAATTATTCCTTCGATTGCCCCTGTCATACCAATATCTGTTATACAGGCCGTATTTCCTTCAGGCATAATTAAATCGTCTGACGTTTGAACGTGCGTATGTGTACCGTAGGCAAGAGTAGCTCTGTTATTAACATACCAAAAGAAAGCAAGCTTTTCTGAAGTTGCTTCAGCGTGGAAATCTACAATTATCGGGGTTTTCTCTGGAATTTCAGCATACAATTTATCAAACTCGGCAAAGGGGCATCTGCAGGGCTCCATAAATATTCTTCCTGTGAGGTTCATAACTGCGATATTTTCAGCGTCATTTTTTGAAAAAATCGCAATTCCCTTTCCGGGTGCGGTTTCCGCAACTAGGTTATTTGGCCTTAGTACATCTTTATCTCTTACAACTTCGACCCAATCTGGTCTTGCAAGTATATGGTTTCCAGTTGTAACAATGTCTACACCGCATTTTTTAAGGAAATTTAGATGCTTTTGAGATAACCCGTTGCCCGCGGTAAGATTTTCGCCGTTGGCTATTATCCAGTCAGGTTTATACTTTTCTTTTAATATCGGTAAATGTTTTTCGATTGCATCTCTGCCCGTTTTACCGTAAATATCGCCTATACATAAAATATTCATGACAAACTTTTCTATTCATAAAAAAACGGCGCTTGGCGCCGTTTTTTTGTGATATTCAACGAAAAATCAGTGCGCTACTTCAACACTTCTGGTTTCACGTATTAGAACAACTTTAACTTGTCCCGGGTATTCCATATCGCTTTCGATTTTCTTAACAATATCCCGGCAGACTTTTGGAGCTGAAATATCGTCAATTTCTTCCGGAGTTACCATTACTCTTATTTCTCTGCCTGCTTGTATGGCATATGCAGACGAAACACCCTTAAAGCTTTTTGCTATTGCTTCAAGATCGACGAGTCGTTTAATATAAGCTTCAAGAGACTCGCTTCTTGCTCCCCGCCTTGATGCAGAAATGGCATCAGCTGCGGCAATAAGAACTGCTTCAGGAGTTTCAAAAGGCACGTCTTCATGGTGAGCAGCTATAGCATTAACAACTTTTGGCGATTCTTGATATTTTTTAGCGAAATCGCCACCTAATTTGGCGTGGTTTCCCTCGTCGCTTTCGATGACTTTTCCTATATCATGCAACAATCCTGCTCTTCTTGCCAACTGAATGTCTGCTCCAATTTCAGCAGCCAAATTACTTGCAAGATTAGCAACTTCTATTGAGTGTTGCAGAACATTCTGCCCATAAGAAGTTCTGTAGTTTAGTCTTCCTACTATTTCAACGAGCTCTTGATGAATACTTTGAATTCCAAGAGCAAGCATAGTTTGTTCGCCAGCTTCTTTAATTCTTAAGCTAATTTCCTTTTGAGCTTTTTCATACATTTCTTCTATTTTAGCGGGATGTATTCTTCCATCGAGTGTTAGGTTTTCAAGAGTAACACGAGCGACTTCTCTTTTAATCGGGTCGAAGGAAGAAAGAACAACAGCTTCAGGCGTATCGTCAATAATTACGTCTACTCCGGTCAGATTTTCGAAGGCTCTAATATTTCTGCCTTCTCTTCCGATTATTCTCCCCTTCATTTCTTCGCTTGGCAATTCAACTACGGTAACAATAGGATCAATAGTATGATCAGTTGCACATCTTTGAATTGATGTAGCAAGAACTTCACGAGATTTTCTGTCAGACGAGGTTTTAATTTTTTGTTCAGCCTCGTTAACTTTAAGTGCAATTTCGTATTGCAGTTCATCTTCGATTTTTTTCAAGAGCTGTTCTTTGGCTTGTTCAGGAGTCATTCCTGCGACTCTTTCAAGTTCTTTTTTCTGCAGCTCTACTACATTTTCTCCTTCTTGTCGAAGTTTTTCAAGTTCAGCTTCCTTTTCACGCAATGCATCGGCTCTTTTTTCAAGGTTTTCTGCTCTAGAGTCAACTTTTTCAAGTCTCGAGTTAAGATAAGATTCTTGTTTTTCGAGCTCTTGTCTGCGTTTTTGCATTTCTCTATCGGCATTTTTCTTTTCAGCGATTTCTTTATCGCGAATATCTTTAGCCTTTTTTTGAGCTTTTTGCAATTCTCTTTGTGCTACGTTTTTAGCTTCTTCGATTATTTCCTTTTCTTTCTGTTTTGCATCTTCGATAACGCTTTTTCCGAATTTTTTAATTAGAAAGTTATTTAGAAAATACCCAACGAAGCCACCTACCACTAAAGTGACAATATAATATGCTAGGTGGTTTGACATGGTCCCTCCCGGGAATTTATTAGTTATTTTTTTTGACAGAGCTTTAGACTCAGTCACATTTAATTTTTGCATGAATTAAAGGTTTTCCGGATATGACTTTACTTTATATTCCTCTTGAAGTCCGGTGACATAGGTTTGGAAAACCTCTCTTTGTCTTTCCGGTAAAAGTTGTTCTCTGATACTATCTTTAACCTTATTGAGAGCCAAAACGCCAGCCGGAGTTCTTTCATCAACTCTAATGACATGATAGCCAAATTGAGTTTTAACCGGACCAACAATTTTTCCAATTTCTGCGGTTTTGCAAACGGCATCAAATTCTGCAACCATTTGTCCTTCGCCAAAAGTTCCGAGGTCGCCGCCGTGCTGTCCAGAGGGACAAGAAGAATCGCTTTTAGCAAACTCTTCAAATTTAGCAGGTTCTTTTGATAAAGTTTCAACCAATTCTTTTGCTTTAGCTTCATCAGCGACCAAAATATGATGTGCTTTCATAGAAGCACCCTGCTTAAACATATCTTGATTTTCGTTGTAGAATTTTTCTACATCTGCATCAGTTATTGCGACTTCAGCCATTTTTTTGTCGTATACAAGTTTAACGAGAACTTTTCGTTCAACATCACTTTTAGCCTTAGGAAATTCTTCCATCAGCTTTGCAGTGTGTTTTTTTGCATAAGCAAATGCCAGAATTCTTGAATAGAATTGTTTTAAGAATGTTGCAAGTCCTTCGCCGGCTAGGATTTGTGGTCTAATGAACACAGGAATTTGCTGCAATTCTTCTTCGATTTCTGCAAGAGCATATTCTTTGCCTTCGCATTTAACTATTACAAGTTTCTTTTCTTCTTCGGTTAAAGGAGTTCCTCTTCTAAGCACTTCAGCTTCTTTAAGAAACAATTCAAAAGCCAATTCGTTTTTCATTTTTTCAATTATCGACTCGAAAGCTACTTCTTGTTTTTTTCTTAGTAAGTCGCGTTTGATTTGTATAGCAACTACACCGAATTCTTTTAAAACGCTGGGCTTGTTTTCGGTGTATTTAACAATCGCAAAATTATTGTCATCTAATTTTATTGGTCTAGATAATTCGTCTTTTTTAAGTTTTTGCAATTGTTCGCCGATTTCAGAGAGAACGTCTTCTGCCACTACAAAACCTTTATCGCCGCCATTGTCTTTAGAATCATCAATAGATTCTTCTTTTGAAACCTTAAGAAAAGATTCTCCGCCTTCAATGCGTTTTTTAGCTTTTTCAGCATTTTCGATTGAATTAGCAGTAATCTGATAAAGGTGATAGCTTTCTGGTTCTGTGAAGAATGCTTTATTTTCTTCGTAGAATTTTTTAGCTTCAGATTCTTCAACTTTTACGTCATTGATTACATCTTGAAGTTTTTCGCCGGCCAATTGATCAATAATAGCTTCTTCATAAAGCTTTGCATACTCTTCGGTGGCAGAAAGTTTAAGATCTTCGCCTTTTTGCATTAGCACAGCCAGTTCTATTAGCTGACCTAGGAATGCTTTTTGTCCTTCAGGAGAAGAAAAATGTTCAACAGCCTGAGGATTTGCCATTTTCATGAAGTTTTTATATTCTCGGTCAAAATCGGCACGAGTAATTTTACTAGAGCCGAGCTCAGCGAGAACATCGCCTGGGGAACCGCTAACTTTAGCGAAAGAGCTAAATGGAAGCAGCATAAAAAACGCCAAAAAAACAATAAAAGCGCATTTGCGCTGATTTATCAGGGTCATAATGCCTCCGCAATATTTCGTTAACAGATTATATCACTTGGAAGGCACAATTTCAAATAATTAACTAGCAGAGGCGAAAAAAAATCAAGATTTAAGTTTTCTTTGGAGAGTTCTGCGTGATACGCCAAGAATAGAGGCGGTTTTTGTCATGTTATTATTATTTTCTGCTAATTTTGCCAAAATAATTTTTTTCTCCGCTTTTGCAACCAGCTGCGCCAATGTTTCATTATTATCTGATTTATTACTATAATTAGTTTGTTCGTCAAAATTAAAAATTGTTAATTCTGACGGCAAATGTTCAGGTTCTATAATTCCATCTGCTAGCACCACTGCTCTTTTTATAACGTTTTCGAGTTCTCTAATATTTCCGGGCCAACGATAGTTTTCAAATATTTTCCAAGTCTCATTTGAAATTATCGGTATTTTTTTATTGTTTTGTTTTGCAAAAACTGCCAAAAAGTTTTTAACTAAAAGAGGCAAGTCAGAGATTCTTTCTCTAAGCGGAGGCAAATAAACAGTCATTTCGTTTATTCTATAAAAAAGATCGTGCCTAAAGGTTCCGTTTTTTACCGATTCAACTATATCTGCATTAGTTGCAGCAATAATTCTACAATCAGATTTAACCGGAGCAGTCCCCCCTACCCTAAAAAATTGTTTTTCTTGAAGAACTCTCAAGAGTTTAACTTGTGTAGTCAATGATGTTTCAGTAATTTCGTCAAGAAATACGGTTCCTTTATTTGCAGTTTCAAAATAACCTTTTTTTAAGTTTTCTGCTCCGGTAAACGAGCCTTTTTCATGACCAAACAATTCACTTTCGATTATTGTTTCGGGTAATGCGCCACAATTTACAGGAATAAAGTTATGCTGATTTCTGTCAGAAAGACTATGAATTGCATTAGCTACGAGTTCTTTTCCTGTGCCGCTTTCTCCTCTTATTAGTACAGACAGATTACTTTTGCTAATTTTTTTAAGACAAGCAAAAATAGACTGCATAGAATTTGATTTTCCGATAATACCATTTAATTCCGGACATGCGTCGTAGGAACTTTCTACTTCTTGCAATTTCGCAGGTGCTATTTCAAGGGTTTGTCTTTTAGAAATTTTTTCGAGCCATTCGGGGAAAACATTAACAAGTTGCTGTATTTCATTCTCGAAGAGCCTGAGTTTTCGGCCTTCTTTCCAAATTGTATTTGCTAATTCTTGTCTATTCGGAATTTCATTGTTCTTTCCAATCAAATCGACCATTTTTTTCATTACCCTCAAATAGGGCAAATATTTATGATTAATTTCGGGCACTGTTTCGTCTTTAAGACCTATATCATAAAGAATTTTCCTTTTCATTTCGGGTGGGAGAGGCAAATCGAAATTAACTGCCA
>JAQVCG010000084.1 GCA_028689875.1 Candidatus Rifleibacteriota bacterium
TTTTTTTTATTTATTTTAAATAATTTTAGCAAGCACCATAAGCCGAGCGAGGGGGTGCCGGAGGAGGTGAGGGAGGTGCTGAGGGGCCTGTTGAACCGCCCCCGGGATTACCTGTGTTGCCACCCGGCGTTCCTGAACCGCCCGGACTGCCTCCGGTCCCTGAACCTTCTTTATCAGCTCCGCCCGATTCTTCGCCATCAGAACCATCGTTCCCTTTAGATCCCGGCTCCGGTGCCGGTGGGTCAGCTACCCATACATAGCTTCCTTGAGATGGATCTACTCCCGGTTTACCGGCCTCGCCACTCCATTTGCCACCCTTATCTAATTGAATATCGCCCTTGGTGCTCTTGCATCCGGTGGTTCTGCAGCGCCCTGTAGCCCAGCTGTCATCTTTACTTTCTTCATTTTCGCCGCCGTCAGTTTTTTCTACTGCGTCTTCGCCATTGACTTCATAGTCTTTTCTGCCTGCGTCCGGATTCGAGGTTTGCGGCTCAAAGTCTCTTGAATCACCAACAGGGTGGTCGACTTCGTGTTTCGTGCCGTCTTTGTATGTCCAGGTAGGATCGCCCGGAGGTGTGCCCGGTGTACCCGGGTTCCAAACCCAAGTGCCGCCTTGTCTCGGCGTCGGAGCCGGAGGAGCAGGTTTGGGAAGGGGCCAATCAATGTGCTCGTTTGTTCGAACGTCTTCGCGTGGACTTTGCGAGCCGTCATCATCGTAGTATTTTTTTATAAACGACATCAAATCTTGCATTTCAATCGCAAACCCAGATTCGGGATCAACAAATGAATATTTTTTTGTAACCTTTTCAACGGTAACTTTTACACCTTTGTCGGGGTTAACTATTGTTATACCGTTCTCGTCCTCGTTATATACCGGCGATGAGCCAAAATCACCCTCTTCAATTCGAATTAAGCGTGAAGCATCATTTAGTTGCGAAAGGTCTTGTATGAATTTATCCGGCGGTTGATTAAATTTAGGATTCAAAAGATGCAAAAATTCATCTTTTTTCATTTTCGGATCAAAATATCTTGAATCGCGTCTTGGTTTTGTGTTCAAAACATGCGAAAGCCCAAGGTCACTTAGCCAATCAACAAGCTCTTTCGGAGGTTTCGTTGTTTTGGGATGGTCTAATTTCAAGAAAGTTTTTTCAAGCGCTTTCTCTTTTTTGTCCCATGTACCGCCCGGAGCAGTAAAATTTTTGATCATGTATGCCAAAAACGTGTTCTCCGCTCTGTTACGAGTAGTGTTTGTTATGTGAGCAGGGAGTTTGTTCAATATTTTTTGCGGATTAAGTTTTTTATCAAGTTTTGAATCGCCTATATCTTCTAATGCATCTTCAAGAGCTGCATGAGCCACAAAGTTTTGCAAATAATCGCCCGAAATACCATTTATATACTGTGACAAAGTGTATCGATCGTTTCTGTCTTCTATGTCCAGATCATTCCATATCTCTAGGGGAATTTTCGTAACACGAACCATCTTTTTTAGAGTTTTCATGGTCGCTGTCCCGTAGCTTCCCGTGTCTATAGACTTAGTTAGAATCATTGCATTGTCGCCGGCCCTGCACGTTTGACCGACACTAAGTTTAACTTCGGCAATAATTCCATATGTGCTCGGTCTTAATTGTATATTTGTATCGGGGTCATTCAAAGGGTTAAGTATTGCAACCACTGTATTAACGTCAACATTGTCGTATTGTGAAACTTTTACTTCTTTTACCACATAGTCTGAAATTTCTTCGCCATTTACAGTCGATTTTGCGACAGAAACACCCACTGCTCCCGGAATACCATGCTCGGGACTTGCATACCCTGCGCCGTCTGTAGATTTGCTGTTTAAAATTGGTTCAGGAGAAATAATATAACGACCGTATATTAAACATCTCTGATTTTCGTATTCTCCAAGGGCATATACGTTAATGTGATGCAAGAACCAAATTTTCTGCATTCCATACATATTTTCGCCCGGAACCTTGTTGGCAACGTCTTCACAAACTATTTTTACATCGCCCTCACCTGAGCCGAACGGAGTTAGATCTTTAACGCCAAAAGTGTTGTATTCACCAATATTCTTTTCGTAAGGAACAAAATCCTTGCCATACCAACGCCCGATTCTTAGCTGGCTTTCTGCCCAATCTATGCCTGACATAGCAAGAAGTTCTGCCTTTTTAACAGAGCTGACGGCTTTTATATGTTTCATTTCACTTGAGGAATGCCGCAAAAGGCCGCTTACGGCTATAAAAAAAACTGAACCGAGAATAATTGCCATCATTATGGCTGAACCTTTTCGCCTCATCTCAACCCCCTTTAAAATACATTTACAAGTGTAATTCGGTTAGAAATAGTGAAATCCTGCTTTTCTATTTCAAAGGTTAATTTATACTCTATTACAGAATTGCCGTGACGCCGCACCGCAAAATCTTTTGCATTCGACCCTAAGAAACGGCCTAATGACAAATATGAATCCTTTATATCGTCGTAATTGAATAATACTAATTTATCTTGTTCATTTAAATAAACCATTATGGCCTGATTCAAATGGTTTCGAAATATTACTTGTGAATACCAATCACCGGTTGAACCTCCTGCCGGTTTTGGCGGGTATAAAATGCCCGAACCTAGTTTTAATTCACCGGAAATCGCATGATCGACTTTGCGAATATCATGATAGATGTCGAGCCTATTCATTGTGGCTCCCGCACGGCGTGAATAAGAAAAAATTGGAAGCAACAAGGTCATCATCAGACTAAGAACCGCTATGGCTATAAGAATCTCAATAAGAGTTATTCCATATTTTTTATATTTCATTTGTCTACCCTGACAAAACTAAACTAGAAATTTGGCTGCACAAGCAATCGAGACAATTCAAAATTATGTTTCAGCACCTTATCTCCTTCGCTATTTCCCCATCTGAAAACAATTTTCGCATTATATAAATTATTCTTTAAAGTTATATTTGAAGTCGCTTTAAGAGAACGAAGCATTTTTATATCAGAAAAATTGTCTTTGGTAAAAACAGATGTTACATCTGTTTCACCCAACTCTGACGCCGGCAAAGCTCCCTCATATTGAATTCTTTGCTCTAATTCATTTAAATACCAGTTGCACGCATTCATAGCAATGGTTGCTCCGCGCAGCAGGTTATGACTCGAAGTTGCCGTGGGAGCAAATGCCTTAAAAGTTGCGCCAAAGACAAGAAAAAAAAGAATTATGCCTACCATGCATTCAACTAACGATAAGCCATAACGCTGATTTCTATCTGCACTCACTTTTCGCTTTTGAAAGGCCAAATTCATTCTTTTTTTATCCCAAAATCGCATTAGTCATTCCACACTCCTTTAAATCTAACATAATTTTTATCAAATCATGCAACATTATTTAAATATTATGCGTATTTCTTTGACTATTGTGCCAAGAAAATAGTATTTTCTTGACACAGAGTTAACCTTTAAAATAGAATTGTTTTGTTATTATCAAACTTAAGCGTGCTTTTTAAGGAGGCCCCCTTTGTCATCAATGGTCCCTCATCTGTTTTTTAAACTCGAAAACGAAAAAGATTCCGAGCTTGAGGCTTGTGAATACCTAGATATGTTCGCCAAAAAGTGCGGATTTTCTTCTGAGGCCATTGATGAAATGCGATTAGCGTTCATCGAAGGCCTTATTAACGCCAAAGAGCATGCTCCAAAAGATTTAATCGATAACGATAACCCACAAGCGCGCGAAATCCAAATTTCATTTACATTCGAAAACGACTTATTGAACATTAACATCCGTGACTTCGGGCGCGGCTTTGACCCCAGTGCCGTCGAAAAGCCCGACATCAAAAAGAAGTTAAAATCTTCTTATAAACGCGGCTGGGGAATAATGCTCATGGAACGCCTCATGGACGGTTACGAAATAACTTCGTTCCCACCATCAGGCACTTTAATGCATTTAGTCAAGAAAAAAGTCAACGAAGCAGCCCGTTCTCAAGCTGAAATAGATGCAGAAAAAGAACACAAAAGAGTCGAAAGACTTAGATACATATTAGGCAGCTTCATAGATTTGAGTTCGTTTTTGTGTTCAAGCAAAAATTTGCAGGCCGGCTTAAGATCAATGCTTAGAATCCTGCTTGGCACTATGGGTGTTACACGCGGCGCAATATACACATTCGAAAAAGAAAACAAAAGTCTCGAATGCCTCGTAGACATTAAATTGCGCGCGAACGCAAGATTGCCCAAAGTAAACATTGATCAATCAATTTTTGAAAAACTTGTTTTAAAACAAAATATAGATGTAGCCGATTTAGTTCTCGACGAAATCAGTCAATTTAAAGAAACATTTAAAGACGGCGAAATCGAGCGTGTTTTCACTCTTAATACCGACAACCAGAATCTGGGCCTTTTAATTTTGGGCAACAGATTCCACAAAGAAGACGAAGATCCATTCGACAGCGAACTCTTAACAATTATTACACGCAATATTTCGTCGGCAATCAACACTTATCGACTGATGCAAAATTTGCGCGAAACAAACGAAATTCTCGACATGCGAGTGCGAGAACTCGATAGCGTCAGAGAAGCCAGCCAGACAATATCATCAGAACTCGAAATCGAAAATTTGCCCTCAACGGTCGAAAGCATTTTCAGAGGCGTTATGGGTATAAACAAATTCTCTATGAGCATATTCGACCCGACCGAAAACCGCTACAACATATGCAGAAACAATCGCAGTCTGCCTGCGGCACTCGATTTATGGTCATCCCCCATTTCGCAGCATGTAATACAAACTATGCAGCCGCTTTATGTTGCTGACATCACTTGCGAAGAGCGCTTTGCCTTTAATAGATCGCAAAACTATGCATCAACTTCGTTTATTGTAATTCCAATTGTTGTTCAAGACGAAATACTCGCCCTGGTAAACATAAGTGACAAAAACAACGACGAGAAAATTACACCGCACGACTTCGAAATGGCACAACTTCTTTGCAGCCAGCTCGGAATCGCCCTTAAAAACGCAAATCTCTACAAACGCGGCATTACTGACGCGCTCACACACCTTTACACAAACCATTACTTTAAAATTCGCCTTTCACAAGAAATATCTCGTCTAAGACGCATCAAAAGCCCGCTTTCAATTATTATGACCTCAATCGACTCATTGAACATATTAATCGATAAATATGGAGTTAGCTTCAGAGACGCCGCCTTCGTAAAAGTTGGCACCACAATAAAGCGTGTAATCAGATTCAACGACCTACCATGCCGTTTCGAAGGCAACAAATTTGCGATAATTATGCCCGATACAGCAATTGAAGGATGCATAATTGCCGCTGAAAAAATTCTCGAAAGCATGAGAAGTATAACCGTTAAACAGGGTAACACCGAAGAAAAAGTCACCTTGAGCCTTGCAATAGTGCAGTTTGACGTTGCAATGAACCAAAATCAGCTGTTAGAAGCCGCAGATAACCTCCTAGCAAAAGCAATAGAGCTTGGCGGAAACAGAATTTTGACAGAAAAAGATTTAAACAAATAATATTATATAAGGAAAGCAAATGAATTATCGAGTATCCAGAGTATTTAAAAGTTTGTGCTTTTTCGTGGTTTTATTTAGTATTCTTTCTATGGGAATTGCCCATTCGAAGCCTGGGATAAAAAAATCGGAGCCTGTGCGGTTAACGATACTTCACACTTCTGACATACATGCCCACTTAATGGAATTTGAAAACCAAAACAACGAAATAGTGGGTGGTTACGCCCGAATCAAAAAATACAAAGATGCGCTCGAGGCCGAAGGACAATCAGTATTGATGCTCTCTTCGGGCGACATTTCGCAAGGCACTTTCTTTTATCGTTTTTTTGAAGGTGTTCCCGATGTTGAATACATGAACCAAACAGGCTATGCCGCAATGACTTTAGGTAATCACGAATTTGACAAAGGACAAGAAATACTTGTTGAAGCGATTAAAAATGCTAAGTTCCCTATTTTGGGTGCTAACATTAAATTCAAAAGAATACCATCGCTGCAAAATTTAATTAAGCCCTATACAATTGTTAACACAGGCAAAGATAACAGCATAAAGGTAGCCATAATCGGACTGGTCCCAGAAAACTTAACTTCCGTGGTACAATCGGTCTTCGTTAAAGACATTGATATCAAGAAAGCCCAAAATACTGTAAGAGCACTTTTGCCTGAAATTAAAGCACAAAAACCTGATATGATACTTGTTTTGTCCCACCTTGGCTGGGAAAAAGAGCTCGAAGTTTTTGAACAGTTCCCCGAAATCGATGGTATTCTCGGCGGACACACCCATCTCTTTATTGATCCGCCCGCAGTAACAAAGGGCGCTAACGGCCACAGATTCATGTCGCAGCCCGGTGAATTCGGACAAAACGTTACCAGATACGACATTAATATTTATAAAAACTCTAGCTTTAAAATTGAAGTTGAACGCGCCGGCTTGATCAAAATGGACTATAAAGTTGAAAATGACCCCAAAATTTCGGTCGAAGTTCAGAAACTCTGGAAACAAATTGAAGGCAAAGTCTCTGAACCTGTCGCCGAAACAAAGGTGTTCTTAGATGGTAGCAGAAGCAATGTGCGCAGAATCGAAACAAACTTGGGCGATTTGCTTTGCGATTCAATGGCCGAACTTACAAACGCTGACGGCGCGATTATGAACGGCGGCGGCATCAGAGAATCAATCAAAGAAGGGACTATAACCACCGGAGACGTGCTTAATGTCCTGCCCTTCGACAACTATATGGTTAAACTTACTTTAAAGGGCGAATCCCTTAAAAAGCTATTTAAGCAAGTTAACGAATTGAACAATACCCCCGGCGGATTTGGCGGATTCTTACAGATCTCAAGCGCTATGCGCGTAGACTACAACAAAACCGAACCGCTCATGAGCTTTAATCAAAAAGAAATCGACGACAACAAGCTATACACAATTACAACTAACGACTTCTTAGCCGAAGCAGGAAACGGTCTGTCGGCACTTAAAGAGGCTGTAAACACCGAAACCACCGGAATTCTCGGTTCTGACATGTTTTTAAGATACCTCAAACAAGTCAAAACCGTAAGCCCAGTAATCGACGGTAGAATTAAAACAAGACCGGTAAGCAAAGTAAAATTGCC
>JAQVCG010000085.1 GCA_028689875.1 Candidatus Rifleibacteriota bacterium
CAAAACTTATCGGTTATAACGCCATAACAACCGGAAATCATGAATTTGACAATGGCGTTGCGGCTTTACAAAGCCTTTTAGCAGAAACCAATATGCGCCTTTTATGCTGTAATGTTGTGCATAAAGCTACAAACAAGCCGGTATTTAAGCCCTATCATGTTTTTGTACGAAATGGCCTTAAGATAGCTGTAATAGGCTGCATCGGAAGAGGGGCTTGGAATGACACAGACATAAAAATACGTGCTCCTATGAGCCATATTCCTGAAATCGATGCAGTGCGAAGCTATGCAAAGCGCCTCAGACCTTATGTAAACTTAATAGTTGTCATATCGCATTCCGGTATTGATGAAGACAAAGCCATGGCAGGGCAAATCGGTGAGATTGACATAGTTTTAGGCGGGCATACCCACACAGCACTTGAAGCACCTATATTAGTTAAAAACAGCCCAGGAATCTCAGGTTGTTTAAACGGTCTTGATGGCACAATTGTCGCTCAGGCCGGCGAAAAAGGAACCTTTCTCGGACGTCTAAACTTGCTCATAAGCAAAAAAGGGAAAATCAAAGATTTCTCGGGCGAGCTGATAAAGGTCAAAAGCGAGCATATAGCCGAAGCTTCAGCTGATGTAAAAAAATTGGTTGATCACTACGACTCTATTCTCAAAAAAGAAATGAATATGGTCGTGGCCACTTCTAAATTTGATCTTAATTATGTCAAAAAAGGTATCAGAGATGAACACGCAGCCGTAGGCTCATTTGCAGCTGAAAGCATGCGTTATGCTGCGAATGCCGACATTTGCATAATTAACACCGGCGGCGTAAAAGCAAGTATAAAAAAGGGCAACATAACCAAAGGAGACCTTTTCACTGCGATTCCATACGACAACACAGTTGTAAATTTCACAATGAAAGGCTCAGAAATTAAACGTTCTCTTGATTATCTTGCTGCAAACGATCACAATCACAGCGGTTTTCAATTTGCCGGCATTAGCTTTGTCTTAAATATTCCTGCAAAAACAGCAGAAAATATAATGATTCAAGGCGCCCCGCTAGACAGCCGAAAAACCTATGTTGTTGCCACAACATCATTTATGGCAAATGGAAACGACAGTGGTGATGTATTTTTTGCAAATGTATTGAAAATAGAAGATAAAGAAATATTAATGCGCGATGCTGCAGTAAAATATTGTGAAGCCATGAAAGAGTTAAACGACTTTTCTAAACCGCTCTATAGCTATATAAGATAAGCCTTTATCTTAAGATTAATAAAACTTACGGTTGTGCCGATTGAGTGCATAAATACCGTAAGTTTTTTTATCGGAGATTTACAATGAATTACACAAGTGCTTCAATACGTGAGTTACAACTTGCGCGCGGCCTTATAACATTGCGATGGACTTCTATTCCTTTATTGTTTGGCTTTTCGCTATTTTGTCTTGATTTTTTAAACTTAAGTTTCAAATTTGAACCTATATACTTGCTTTGCTGTGCATTAGCTATTTTCAATGTGTATTTTACAATTCATGTATCTTTGCTTTCTCGGCAAATGGCACTAAATTCAGGAATGAATTCTTTAAAAAGAGGTCTAGTCAAAATAGCCTTTGAGCCACTCTCTTTAATAAGAAAAAAAGGTATTGTAGGAATAATTGCTATACCGAGAACCATTATCAAACTATTTGTGTGTATGTATCTTATGCTATTAGAAGCCATGAAAGATGTTCCGTTCAACCCATTTTCAATCAAGAACATAATTAAAACTCAAGTAGTTACTGACTTAGCCATAATACTATTACTGGTGCGCTTTACAGGCACAACAGAAAGCCCTGTCTTGCTGCTTACTGCTGTGCCTGTTCTTGTCGCCGGAACAATTTCCGGAGTTAAAACAGGTTTATTCTTTGCTTCTCTTACAAGCTTGGCTTGGTTGCTAACAGGTTTTTTGGTCAAACATCAGATAATACCTCACATTAAGTTTTACTCTCCTGTTTATGGCGATTTAAGTCAGTGCACCGAATGGATTTACGCCAATTCTTCTGTTCTATTCTTTGCTCTTTGCTCTATAGCATTTTTGGGAAACAGAATAACCAACTATTTGAACCAGCGTATATCATCACTTAATTCACTTCTGCTTGAAAGCAACACGAGAGCATATGCGTCGAACTTTGCATCAGAGCAGCAAAAAGACGCCTGGTTGATAACAGATGAAAGAACTAATATCGAAAAAATAAAGATAGATAGCGGGCACTTCTTTTCGCCCGGTATTCTTGGCTTAAACCTTCGGGAAACATTTATAGAATTAGATAGTAAACTGACTGATGTTCTTATTAAGAATTTAATCGAAAACAAACAAAGATGCCGTTTAGAGAATGTCAAACTTCAAACTGCTGAAGGAAAAGATTATATTTTCGATATTTGTCTGACTTCTTTTATCGACTGCGATGACAAAAATAAGTTGCTACTGTTTTTTGAAGACAATACTGTCGAAGAAACCTTAAAAGCTAAGGTAGTTGAGCTAAAAAATGTAATTCAAACTTTAAATGAAAATCTTGAAAAGCTAAACAATGAAAACACCAAAAACACTAGTCTGATAACAAACTTACAAGACACCATAAATTCTAAGAATGTAGACATAGAGTTATTAAACAAAAAAATAAGTGACTTGACTCTTACCAGAATAGAAAACGAAAAAAATATTTCTGAACTTATTACAGAGTTAGCGGGAACAAAAGCTTCAAATGATGAAATGCTAGCCACGCTCGAATGCAAGCAAATGCTTTTAAACGAAGCCGCAAGCTTAATAGACTTTTGCGGCAATCTTACGGAATTGATAAAAAAAATAGAATCGAACACCAAAGAACTTTTCAGCCTTAAAAACTCGCATTTGCATATTTTCACTTCAGATAATCTCGAAGAACGATACGAAGAAATAATTTCACTCGACAACTATCAAACAACGGCATCAGCACTGCCCAAGGCAGGCCCTTCCCTTTTAAATCCGGCTTTTAACGAAGGAAGGCCGGTAATAATCAGTGCTGAAATTAAACCAGAAAAATCCGCCGCACTTTCTTATAAAAACGGAGAATTAGAAAAGCTAGTAGCATATGTTCCCATAAGGCACGACAATGAAACCTTAGGAATGATGATATTAGAAAAATTTGGTAATGAAAACAGGCCCGAAGTCATGATAGAAATGCTGAGCTATTATCTAAAATATGCTTCAACAGCAATAAATAATGCTATTTTGAATAGAAATGTTAAAAGAGAAAATTCACTGTTGAACAAAGAGCTTGAAACCCTGAAAATAGAAATGTCCAGTTTCAAGAAAATTATTAGTGCTAACACAAAAAAGCAAGACGAGTCATATGAGGCTATTCTTGAAGAATTTTCTAAGCTTATGAAAATTGAAGACGCAATACTAATTAAACAAAACCGTGATGAGTCTACAGAAATTGCCTGCCGCTTTAATAAGCGCAGACTGCATATTTTAAACGAAACAGAAACAGAAATTCTAAATCATTTCAAAGAAAATCCTGACTGCAAGGCCACCTTTGAATTAAAAGATTACAGAGCTGTCGGGCAGGCGTTTCCTCTAGTGCATAATAAAAGATTGCTTGGAGCTTTAATTATATATTACAGCGACTCGATTGAGCCACCGAATGAATTGTTGTTAGAATTCTGCGTCAAACTCTTAAAGTATAATTTTACCTTAAATATACTTAGCCAAGAAAACGAAGTTATGGAGAGCTTTTATAGCAAAACCGTAGCTGCGTAATTCATGCTTTATTACACAGCAAAGAAAAGAGCCACACAAAAAGATGTGGCTCTTTTTCTTCTTTGTGCTATACTTTTTGAAGTTTAGAATTTTGTTGCAAAAGGAGAAAGGAATGAAACACAACGGAAAACGCGCATTTCTATCAGGAAATGCTGCAATTGCCCGTGGGGCCTGGGAAGCCGGTGTTAGATTTGCGTCAGCCTACCCCGGAACTCCGTCGACAGAAATACTTGAATGTTGCGGTAAATACGACGAAATAGATGCACAGTGGGCGGTAAACGAAAAGACAGCCATGGAAACTGTAATTGGTGCAGCTTATGGTGGAGCACGTTCTATTTGTGCGCAAAAACACGTTGGTTTAAATGTGGCCGCTGACCCGTTTTTTACCGTTTCCTATACCGGAATAAACGCAGGACTAGTCATAGTAACCGCTGATGACCCCGGAATGCACAGCTCTCAAAACGAACAAGACAACAGAAATTATGCAATGATGGCCAAAATGCCCATGTTTGAACCTTCTAACTCACAAGAAGCAAAAGACATGACAAAAGCGGCAATCGAAATTTCCGAAAAATACGATACCCCCGTAATCATAAGAACAACAACTCGAGTTTCTCACTCTGAATCTATTGTTGAACTTTCAGAAAGAAAAGAAGGCGCAGAACGTGAATTTGTCAAAGACATGGCAAAATATTGCGTTCTTCCGAATAATGCGCGAAGACTTCACACAAAAGTCGAAGCCCGCCAAAAAGCGTTAGCAGAACTTGGCTGTAAAATAGAGTTCAATAAAATCGAAAAAGGTAACCCCAAAATCGGTATTATTACTTCAGGCATAAGCTATTGCCATGCCAAAGAAGTTTTTCCCGAAGCATCTTACCTTAAACTGGGCTTCTCTTATCCATTCCCCACAGAACTCATTAAAAAATTCGCATCAGAAGTTGAAACAGTAATAGTTATCGAAGAAAACGACCCGTTCATAGAAACGGCAGTCAAAAACTTAGGAATTAACTGTATCGGCAAAGACAGAATCCCCGTTTGCGGTGAACTTAACCCCGATATTATTCATGAATCGCTCAAAGAATTTACCGAAAAACAAATGCCCGAAACGATTAAATTCGACGGAGTTGATATTCCGATGAGACCTCCGGTGCTTTGCCCCGGCTGCCCACATCGTGGTGTATTTTACACCTTAAGAAAACTCAACTGCACAGTAACTGGCGACATTGGCTGTTACAGCTTGGGAGCATTTGCACCTCACAACGCCATACATAGTATTGTTTGCATGGGCGCTTCGGTAACCAATGCCCTGGGCATTGAAAAAGCCATGAAAGAAAAAATTCACGGCAAGTTAGTTGCAGTAATGGGCGAATCGACCTTTATGCATTCAGGCATGACCGGCTTATTAGACACTGTCTACAACAAGGGCCGCCATGTAACAATGATCTTAGACAACTCTATAACTGCAATGACAGGCCATCAACCGAATCCTGCCAGCGGCAAAACCTTAAAAGGCGAACCTACCAAAGCACTTAATATTGAAAACCTTTGCAAAGCCCTTGGTGTTGAGAATGTGCACGTTGTCGATCCATTTGATTTAGCCAATGTTGAGGCAACACTTAAGACAGCGCTTAAAGACGAACAGCCATCAGTAATTATTACAAAGCGCCCATGCATACTTTTGAAAGATTACAAGCCCAAAGTCAAACTTGTATCAATCAACCGCGACAAATGCGTTAAATGCGGTGTATGCCAAAAGCTTGGCTGCCCGGCCATAGAAGTAAACCCGGAAGACGGCAAAACAGTTATAAACCAAGCTCTATGCGTTCATTGCGGACTTTGTGCAAAAGTATGTCGCCCGGGAGCGATAACTCAAGCCGAAGAGGAGGTTAAATAATGACTACTAATATTCTTTTGTGCGGCGTTGGCGGTCAAGGAACCCTTCTTGCAAGCAACCTGCTGGCAGAATGTGCCATGGAAGCCGGTTTTGACGTAAAAAAATCCGAAATTCACGGAATGGCTCAGCGCGGCGGAAGCGTTGTCAGCCATGTTCGATTTGGTGAAAAAATCAATTCTCCGATAATAAGAAAAGGCGAATGCGATATATTGCTTTCGTTTGAAGAACTTGAATCAATAAGATGGGCCGAATACCTAAAACAAAACGGCTTAATTATTACCAATTCACAGCATATCCTTCCCATGTCTGTTTCAGCCGGGAATGCGGTGTATCCGAAAAATATTCAAGAAATTCTTTCTTCAAAATCACTTCAAACAATAGCTGTAGACGCTATAGGAAAAGCCAAAGAATTGGGCAATCAAAAATGCCTTAACGTTGTTCTTATTGGTCTTCTAGCCAAAAAATTGACAATGATTGACGAAAAAATTTGGCCCGAAATGATTAAAAGAATGCTGCCCGAAAAGCTGCAAAAGCTCAATCTCGAAGCTTTTAAAGCAGGTTGGAACATAGCTTAAGCTCACACAATGAAAAGCTGTCGGCAAATATTGCCGGCAGCTTTTTGTCTTATGACAATTTAAATTCAAATAAAATCTGCGTAATAATTCTTTTGAAAAGAAAGCTTATTCAGTAAAAACAATTCGGGATCTTTTACAATCTTTAGCGTAACAAGGCCGCTTGCTTCATCAAAAGTTATTTTTTCAATGCCGTATTTGCTTATTCTGCCTTCGTTTATTTCCCAATTTAAAGACCCGTCTTGTCTTTGTTTAAAATTTTTGATCGAGTATTCCGACAAAATACCGTCTATTTCACGTGATATTTTAACAACATCTGAATTAGGCTTAACCGAAAGCAAAACCGGAAAACCGGGCTCTTGAATATTCTTTGGCATCTTAATCCTGCGAATGATGCGTATGTCGTCACTGCTTTCCGATTCACTGCCTATTTTTACAGAAGTGCTTCTGAAATTAATCTTAGCTATTGATTTACCCCAACAATTTATGTTTGGCGACAATAATTCGACATTCATAAATGATTCTGTAGTCTCGGGATTAGAGAGCATAATTCTTCTTGCCAAAGCCGTTTTAACAAAGTCTCTGCTGCAAAAGCCCCATTTTGACGGAATCTCAAACATCACCCACACAGAATTCAGTGATTGCTCAACGTTATCAAGGTTTTCAACTTGCTTTAAACTCGGCCCTAATTTATTTAAGATCTTTTTATAGTCTTCTGACATACATGCATTACAGCCCGCGCATTTGCCTGTTCCCCATGGTGATGCAATGCATGGGGCAATTTCTGAGCCGGAATTTATCATTTTATAAATATGGTATAAATATTTTTTATTTATTCCCGTGTCGATATCATCCCACGGAAAAACTG
>JAQVCG010000086.1 GCA_028689875.1 Candidatus Rifleibacteriota bacterium
AATAGAAGAATTTTGGCATAAAAAAAGAGAGCGATATATAACCGCTCTCTCTGTAATATTACTACTTATAAAGAACGAATCAGAAACGTTCCCATAATGCGGCTGCAAGTTCTCTTGATTTGGCCATCATTTCTTCTTCTTCGCCTTCGCCCAAGAAAGTCAGCTTGCCGTCTTCCATAATGGTTTTGCCCTGGCAAATAGTGCTGTTTACTCTTGCGAAAGGCAATCCAAAGGTGAGGTGTCCGAGAGTGTTGTCGGCTGTAACCGGTGTCGGTGGAATGTAATCCCAGATTACCAAGTCAGGTGCTGCGCCTTCTTCAATGGTTCCGATTTTCTTTTTAAACATTTTAGACGCAAGTTTGGGGCCGTTTACTGTAAACATTTTCCAAACTTCGCCATAAGCTTTGCGAGGATCGCGTGCCTGATGTTTATGCAATATGTTTGCTGTCCAAAGATCTACGAGAGGTGAAGCTGACATGCCGTCTGTTCCAAAGCTTACAGATATTTTTTCGGCCATCATTTTTTCGAGTTTTGCGCAGCCTACTGCGTTATTCATATTAGAACGGGGATTATGAACAACGTTTGTATTTGTTAAAGCCAAAGTCGAAATATCATGTTCGTCGCAATTTACACAGTGTACGAAAATGTTTTCGGGGCCGGTGAGATCAAACTTGTGAAGTCTGTCAACAACTGATCTGTAACCGCGTTTAATTGCATCAACGTTATCGGTCTGATCTTCTGCAACGTGAATATGTACACCGGTTTTTAATTCTTTGCTGAGCTCTGATGCTCTTTTTAGTGATTCTTCGCTCAAGGTCATGCTTGCATGTAAGCCTATCATGGCGGACATGTCATGCTCATCAGACTTTAAACTTTTGATAAATTCGGCGTTTTCTTCAAAACCTTCATCACATTTTTTTTGGCCGTCTCTGTCTGATATTTCATAACACAAACTGCCTCTCAGACCGCATTTTCTGTAAGCGTCTTTGAGAATTGAAAGAGAGCCTTTGATGTAATTCGGGCTTGCGTGATGGTCGATTAAGGTTGTAACACCGTTTCTGACGCCTTCCATCAAAGGAATCATTGCAGTCAAATAAAGGTCTTCTTTAGTTAAAGCCTTGTCAAGACGCCACCACAAACGTTCAAGAATTTGTGTGAAATTTTCTGCCGGCGGATCTTTTAAGCTTATACCGCGTGAAAATGTCGAATAAAGATGCATGTGAGTGTTAACAATACCGGGGGTTACAAGTTTTCCGTTTAAGTTCTTAGCTTTAGCTTTCGGAAATCTGGCTTTTAATTCTTCGGTGGTGCCGATGGCGTGAATTTTATCTTCGTCAAAGGCTATGGCGCCGTCATTGATAACTCTGTGGTTCTCACCAAAAGTGACAACTGTTGCATGTGTAATTAATTTCATTGCAAACCTCTTTCTAATTAGTCCTTAAAATCTATCATCACATCATTAAAAAAACAAGACTAAATAATGAACTCAATTCCGGAAATTTTAACCTGAGATTGAGCGCCTATTCTTCTTATTATGTTTGCAGCTAAAAAGTTGCCGATTCTTAAACAAGTTTCTAAGTCTAACCCCTTGTGGAGCCCGTAGAAAAAGCCTGCTTGAAAATTGTCGCCGGCTCCGTTTGTGTCTTTAACATCTTCGACTTTATATGAAGAAACCTGGGTTACCCCATTTGAATTTATGGCTAACGAGCCTTTGCTTCCAAGTTTAACAACAACGAGCTTTGCATAATCAAGCATCTTTTGGTAGTTTTCGCCGCCGCACATAGCTTTTGCTTCGTCTTCGTTGGCAAATAAAATGTCGATTGGCTCAGAGAACAGCTCTTCAATTTTTTCTCGCGAAGTGCCAACCACCAAGCTGTCAGCTAGGTCGAAAGAGATTTTTGTGCCTGAACGACGTGCTATGTCAGCCGCATGGCGGGTTGCGATATTTATCGGGTTATCGCCTCTAAATTCGTAAGCAGAAAAATGCAGAAATTCTGAGTCTCTCACAAGGCTGTGCAGAATTTCGTATGGATACAATTGTTTTGCAACACCGAAATCTAAGCCGAATGTGCGTTGTCCATCGGGACTTATTAGGGTGTAGCAAAGGCCCGAATTGCCCTGCTTAATTGAAACATAGGTGTCTATGTCGTTTTCGCGTAAATTGTTTATGTAGTCATAGCCAAAGTCGTCTGACCCTACACAGCCAATAAACGCGCAGCGCATGCCTAAATTGCTTGCGCCGTAAATGGTGTTGGTGGGGGAGCCGCCAGGGCTAATGCGCGTTTTGCACGAATTAACGATTTCAGAAAGTTTTTTAAGGTTCTCGTCGTTTAAGGCAATACTGTTGCCTTTTGGCAAGCCCAGTTTTTCAAGCAAATCATCGTTAACCTGCGCTATAATATCAGTTAAAGCATCTGATATTGCCGTAATTTGGTATTTTTTGGGGGGGCAATTCATTTCAAATCCGTTCCGCTACATTTCTGAGAGTATGTCAGGCCATTTTGTATTTTGACAAAACCTGTGTGAAAAGTAGCTATGGTAAATTGGGCTGTTGCCAATGTATTCACTATTATATACCGATTTTTTAGGGAAAGTGATAAATAAGCCTGTTGCGTCTCTGAAACCGTGTGCGTGAAAAGCTTCTATGAGCTTATTCGAATATAAATTTTGTGCGACATCGCAAAATTCCCATGAAAATGCCATCTGCGGGTTATCTTCGACGTCGTGAATTAACGACATCAAGTGACCTATATCGCGGTAGTCGATGTTCTCAAAAGCTTGTAGAACATAGCGTTTCACTGACTCATCTTCGTTATACTCGGCAACATTATTAGCTAATTCCCCAAACGCATGGGTGTAGTATTCATCGTTAATTAAAAATGAATTCAAGATTTGGTCGAATGCTTGAATGAAGTTTTGAAGTTCGCTGTTGTTGATCATTGTAATGGTCGATGCTATGCGATTGTCGATGTATGCCGCTTTGTAGGCATCGCAAATTGCTGAACCAATCGCTTTGGGCGTTTTTTCTGTGGGCGCGCAGGTGAGCCAGGTTTGAATCGGAATGCCGTTTGCAGGAACTTTTGCCTGAGAAAAAATTGTGCGTTCGGCGCAGTTTTTAAGCTCGTAAGCGACTTCGATGCCGCCCATATTGCAGGCATCAAGTATAAGAAGTCCAAAAGGGCGTTTGGTCGCGGTGAAGGTTTCGATAGAGCTTTCGATTGTGCGTGCAATCTCTATCAAATTGCCTTTGGCACCGTATGGAGGCGCTGTGTCTGTGTCTTGTAAGAGCCAACCTCTGAGATTGGTGGTAGGGCGCCAAGCATCGCCGTGAGAGCCGATATAAAGAGTGTAGTGAGCCGCTGGGTAGGCGCGGCGGTATTTTTCGATAAAAGATTTTAATCTAGAGGGGTCAGTAGAGTCGATTTTGCCGATTTTTTCGAGTTCAATGAGGGTATTGGCGTTTAGCTTTGAAATAGAAGCGCCGGTTTCGTATAAGTCAGAAAAAATCAAAACGGCGGTTTGAGACTGTTCACCGGCTTTTGCGAGGGCCTCGCACTGAGCGCGCAGTTTTGAATGTAAATCGTTGTCGCCTGCGGCATAAGCCAATAAAACGTGCTTATATAGAGTTTGCCCGCGACCGGCTTTGAAAATTTTGTCTGCTGCAGCTATAAAAGCGGCCTTTACTTCAGCGACTTGGTCAAGTCTTTGAGAGGCTAGTTTTTCGGGTCTTTGTTCTAATACAAAGGCTATTGCTTCGGCGGTTTCTAATAATTCTGAATCGCTGATGCTGAGAGGGTTTATCAGTTGGCCGTAATTGTCGCGTAAATATCTGAAAATTAAAGATTGAGCAGTAGAATTTAAGCTTATTTCGACGTTTTTTTCGCCTGACAATTCTTCGCCGGTGAATAGGGCGGCTTCTAGGGTTAGGTTAGGCTGGTTCGATTTTTTTGCATAAATTACTGCATGCTTGCGCGTAGAAATTGGAGTGAATGTGTAAGCTCCGTTAACATCAGGAACAATCGATTCGGTTGTTTCGTCTTCTATGCTTATAGAAAACGCTGCTTTTGAAATGGTGTTAGTATTGTGCTCGACAAGGCTGTAATGAAACCCGATGTTCGAAAAAGAAAGGACACCATTAATGTTCAGCAGAACTTCATCGTTGGCAGGCGCAGTCGCAGGGCGATGTGAAGATGTGATACAGCCGCACATCGCCAAACTTTGCAAAAACAAAATTAAAAAAATGATGCTTTTTTTAATCAACACTTTTCAATGTGGCTCAAACCACCCATGTAAGGGCGTAAGATTTCGGGAATAAAAATTCTGCCGCCTTCGTCTTGGTAGTTTTCTATAACGGCAAGCCATGTTCTGCCGATTGCCAAACCGGAGCCGTTAAGTGTGTGAACCAATGAAGTCTTTGCTTTGGCATCAATTCCTTTGTAGCGAATTTGTGCTCTTCGTGCCTGATAATCTTCAAAGTTGCTGCAAGAGCTTATTTCGCGGTAACAATTTTGTGAGGGTAACCATACTTCAATGTCATAAGTCTTTGCTGAAGAAAAGCCCATATCACCTGAAGAAAGAGTTACTACTCTATAAGGTAGGCCAAGAAGCTGCAGAATATGTTCGGCATCATTGAGAAGCTTTTCGAGTTCTTCATAAGAGTTATCGGGGTGTGCAAACTTAACCAATTCGACTTTGTCAAATTGATGCTGTCTGATTAAACCTCTTGTGTCTCTGCCGTAGCTTCCGGCTTCGCTTCTGAAACACGGCGTATAAGCACAATGTTTTATTGGCAGATCAGCTTCCTTTAGGATTTCCCTTGCATAAAGATTTGTAACGGGAACTTCGGCTGTAGGTATTAAGTAATAGTCATAACCTTGAAGCTTAAAAAGGTCTTCTTCAAATTTAGGCAGCTGGCCTGTGCCTTTTAGTGCATCTGAATTGACCATAACCGGCGGCAATACTTCTTTGTAGCCATGCAGGTTTGTGTGGGTGTCAAGCATAAAGTTGATTAAGGCGCGCTCTAGCTTTGCACCTGTTCCGGTCAATACGGAGAATCTTGCACCGGCAATTTTTGCCGCACGGTCGAAGTCTAATATGCCGAGGTTTGCGCCAAGATCGACATGGTCTAAAACTTTGAAAGAAAACTCTCGGGGAGTGCCCCATTTGTGAGCTTCAACATTGGCTTTTTCATCTGAACCTACCGGAACAGTTTCTGATGGGGCGTTGGGTATACCCATCAGTAGTTCGGTGAGTTCCTGGTCGATTGCTTCAAGCGCTTTCTCGAACTCTTTAGTTTTGGCACCCATTTCTTTCATGCCTGCGAAAAGAACTTCGCAAGGCTCTTTGGCTGCCTTTTTGCGTGCTATTTCTTTGTTAATCGTGTTGCGTTCTGCCTGCAAAGCTTCAGTTTTGCTGATTAAATCACGCCTTTTAATATCAAGAGCTTCGATAGGCTGTATCTTCTCTATGTATACTTCATCTGAATGCTTTAAAAGCGCTTTTAATTTATCGTCTTGGTTATCAGGGTTGCCCTCTTTAGCTAAGATTTGCCGGTTTGTGGGGTGCTCTGTAGAAGCAAGTCCTCGTTTAACCATTGCAGCTCTGAAAGCTTGAGGATTAGTGCGTATCCATTTAATATCGAGCATTTAAAAATGCCTCCGTTAGCAAAGTTGCACCTAAAATACTCCAATATTAAATTATTTGCAACAGATATGCTTACAAATTAACGCTGATCTGCGAACGGATCATATACTGCACTGACACGTCGGATGTTGCCGTAGTTTTTATACTGGTCTTGTAAAATTCTTCCGCCTGACATGATTCTGTTTACATTTTCAATAGTTTGTAGATTGCCCTTATTTTGGGTGTCAGCAAACATTGGAACGCCATCTTGCATGCCGACATACATAAACCAATGGTGTGCATTTGTAGAAGGATTGTAAGCCGGATCTTTGTCGTAAGCAGCTTTTACGTGTATCAACATTCCGGGTTTCAAAATACCATCTATTGCCGCTTGTTTAAGATCCATAATTCTTGAGCCTCTGAGAGTTTTATCGGGCTTATATGCGTTGTGGGGATAAATTGAATTTCCTGAGCTTACCTTGGCACCGGCCTTGTATGCTATTGTGCCGGCATATTGCAAGCACTTGTCTTTAGTTGTAAACCATTTTGTTTTTTTTGCTTCGGCAATACCTTTTAACAAGCAGTCAGGGATACCGGGGCCGTTTATATCACTATTAGAGGTATTTGTTGTCGAGGAAGGAGTTGTCGTTGTCGGTTTAGAAGCACTAGGTTTAGAAGTACTCGTGTTGGTATTTGCTTGATTTGAGTTTTGTTTGTAAGCGTATGGACGAGACCCATCGTATGCCGGTGTGTGTGGTGTATCTACGAGAGAAACGTGTAAATAGGCTTTTTTGCCGTTGAGATTAATAATGTACCATTTGTCTTCTTTGCCGATAATGGTAACTTTTGTGCCTGGTTTAAAGGTAGTTATGATTTCTCCCCAGGGACCGCTGCGTACATTTTGTGCATATCTACAGTTGATTGTTCCTTCGCAGGGATAAAGATTTTGAACGTATTGTTTAATTTCTGAGGGATCAATTTTTATCTCCGGTGAAATTACTTTGATACTGACCGGTCTGCCGTCAAAAGGATTTTGCGCAGATGCATCTGATAAGCATAAAAAAATCCCCGGAATCAGAACAAGGATAAGACAAGTAAATTTACAGTTCATCTCTAACTCCCCTAAATATTTGCATTATTTTCTTATTATACTAATTTTGTGAGTAAAAGTTTACCCTAATTGTATTTTGAAAAAATGTAAAAAAATTTAAAAAAAGATGTTGACATCGTTTATCTAAAGTGATAGACTGAACTTCCTGCCGCGGCAGGGTGGTCTTAAAAAAGACCAAAGCTAATTGAGAATAAGATCAGAAGACTTTAAAATATGACGCCAAGTGGGACCTAATA
>JAQVCG010000087.1 GCA_028689875.1 Candidatus Rifleibacteriota bacterium
CCTGAACCGGTAGGACCGGCAACTAATACCATTCCATATGGTTTAGAAACATTTCTTTTAAATAACAATAAATCGTTTCCGCCAAGCCCAACTTTTTGAAGATCAAGACCTAAAGCAGATTTATCTAGAATTCTTAATACTACTGTTTCGCCAAAGATAGAAGGAAGCACCGAGACTCTAAAGTCAACAAATCTGTCGTCAATTTTTAATTTAAATCTTCCATCTTGGGGTATTCTTTTTTCGGCGATATCAAGCTGCGCCATAACTTTCAAGCGCGAAATCATCGGCCCCCTCATTCTTGCTTCTACATCAGAGACCACCTCGAAAAGAACGCCATCTATTCGGTATTTCACTTTAAGTTGCGACTCATATACCTCAAAGTGAATATCGCTTGAACGCTTTCTAACACCTTTTAAAATGATTGCATCAACCATTTTAATAACACACGAATCGTTGTCGGATCCTGCTACTTTCGGTGCGGACATATTTTGCTGTGAATCTTCCTCGTCAGGAGTAACAACTTCGAGCGGAGGGAAATTATCTAAATCAGCAAATATAACTTTTGAATCCAAGCTTGTTTCGATCATAAGATTTAAAAGTCTTTGAATAGCAAGCTTAGAAGCAACCATCGGAATTATCGGCAGACCGAGCAAGACTTCCAGTTCTTCGATTGAGTCAACGTTTCCGGGGTCGCTCATTATGAGCCATATTTCTTTATTTGTTTTTTTATGGGGTATAAAACAGTATTTTTTCATAATAGAAACATCAATACTGTTAAAAATTACATCATCAACTTTATAATCGGATAAATCTTTATATTCGACCCCAAGCTCTATTCCAACGGCTTTTGCAAGCATTTCATCGCTAATGATGCGTCTTTCAACCAAAATATGACCTAAATTATTGGTCATATTACCCGATTCTGACACTACACGCTGCAAAGTTTCGAAATCAACAGCTCTTTCTTCAAGCAAGACGTCTGAAAGGGCTTTTTTCTTAAACGAGCCGGCAAATGCCTTAATTAAGCTATGATCAGGAATAGATGAATCTGAGGATAGTTTTTTCAAAACATCATCAACAGATACAGCACCTTTAAACAAAGGTTCTACTTTTTCTCCGTTAATAATACTCTTTTTTATAAGAAATTCTTTAAAGCTTTCCATATCTTTTCCAATCTTAATTGATTTGTGATGCTGCAGTAAGAACCGGATACAGCAATGATATAATAACCGCACCCACCACTATGGCCATTCCGACAAATAATATAGGCTCAATTAATGAAGTTATTGTATCTGTAAGTTCAGAAATTTCTTCGTCAAAATGGTCAGCCAAATTATCAAGCATCTCATCAAGATTGCCTGATTCTTCACCAACTACAGCTATTCTCGTCATTAGCTGCGGAACATCGGGAATAACCTTCAATGCTTTGGCAAATCCATTTCCTCTTTGCAACTCAAGAGGAATAACGTTTAATTGCGAAGCGATAACACGATTTTCGAGACTATCTAACACGACACTCAAACTATCGTATAATGGTATACCTCCCGACAACATTGTCGCCATTGTTCTAGAAAATTGACTATAGGCAAAATAGCGTTCAAGCTTTTTTAATACCGGCACTTTAAGCTTTAATGTATCTAATTTTTCTTTTCCCTCTACAGACCTAAAATAGGCTATTGTTGCTGTTATTATTAACACAGAAGAAAATAACAATATAATAAACCAATCAGCCATAAACCCCGAAATTGCCAGTAATACTTTTGTTGGAAGCGGGAGAGGAATACCAAGCCCGTCAAAAAGCTCTTTAAACTGAGGCACAACTGCAACTATCATGTAAGAGGTTGCTAAGGTGGCCACCACAAAAAGTATTGAGGGATAAATAAGTGCACCGGAAACTTTTCTTCTAATTGCGATACTATTGTTGAAATACTCAACCAGTCTTTTAAGAATACCCTCTAAAGCCCCTGAACGTTCGCCGGCGACAATAGTTTTAATATAAATATTTGGAAAAATGTTTGTATGCCTTGCCAGTGCTCGACTTAATGAAACTCCGCTCTTGATATCGGCATGAACAACCTTTAAAGCCGTATTCAAAGGAGTTTCGGGCGCTCCATCTATCAAAACGGCAATAGCATCATTTACAGGCATACCCGACCTAATTAGAGTTCTCAGCATTTTAGTGAACTCATTAAGTTCCTTAATTGTTACACCTTTTTCGTAATACAAACCCTCTTTGACTTTTGAAAGAAAGCCATCATTCAGAGATTTTTCAGCCAATATATAAAAACCCCTGTCTTTTAAAGCAATCTCTAATTGTTCTCTAGACTCTGTTTCAAAGGTTTCTTCTCTTGTACAACCGTTTTCATCGGCGTATCTGACAACAATCTTCTCCATAAATAAACACTCCTCTAGACTACAACAAGTAGTTTACAGGAGTGTCAAATATAAAACAAGAATTTTGATTAGTTTATTGAATGTTCGTTTAATTCTGCTTGCTTTTGAGTTAGCTCTAAAATCCAGTGTTGTTCACTGTCAAGAACAACTTCCGGAACATTAAAAAACCATTCTCTGGCAGACTTTTTGTCTTCGAGTCTTCTGTAAAGTTCACCAACAAGATAAGTTACTACCGGAACATTATCCGGATTTTTTAAAGTAGATTTATCCAATGCAAGCTTAAAATGCCTTATAGCCAATTGCTGTAATTCTATTTCCGCTTTTCGTGAATCTTCAATTCTACAACACCAAGAACCCCTTAAATATAGATTTGCAATGTGGTAAGGGTTTCTGCCGGTTTCTTCGTAGATTCTTGCACAAAGAAAAAATCTCAATGCTTCTGCCGGCAACTTTTTTGCCAGCGGCAACGCCATTATTTTTTTGATATAAGCAGCTGTGACTCGCCTTTCTTTCTTTTTATCCGGATCGTAATCTTCGGGGTAAGCTACATATGAACAAGCCGGACATTGAACTAAAAAGAAAGGAAGCGGATTGTCTCCCACATAGTGTGGAAAAAAATCAGAGTCTTGCCCGCGATGCGATAGAGTTAAAACGGTTCGCGCTTCAAACTCTTTTGAACAAGCGGGACAAATATACTGGTCTGTCTTAAAAGTGGTCAAAATTGACTCCTTCGGTCACTTTGCAGATGAAGCTATTACGCCAAAGCTGTCTATGGGCCAAAATTTTACTTCGGCTCTTCCTTTAACATGCTTTCTGTCAAGCAAACCCCACGCTCTGCTGTCATGTGAGTTATTTCTGTTGTCTCCCATGACACAAAGTTTGCCGCGCGGTATCTTATGTGGTCCGTAGTTACCGAACACATATTCCTTAACAAACGGTTCTTCCATCATTTTACCGTTGCGATAAAGGTAGCCGTCTCTTATTTCGATCACATCGCCCGGGACCCCAACTACACGTTTAATGAAGTCTTTTCCGGGTTCGAGCGGATACGTAAATACAACTACTTCACCAACCTCGGGTTCTTTAACACGATAAACCATCTTGTTAACAATTATTTTTTCATGTGAATGCAGCTCAGGCTCCATACAGGCACCTTCTATTACGAAGCCCTGTACAATGTATGTCTGCAAAAACAGAAAAAACACGAGTGCCTTTACAAAATCTTTAAACCAGTCCCTTATCCCGTGTATGAGTTTACTCATCCTAACTCTACCTCGGCCTTATTATTTATTGTTAGCTCTCTAATCGACCGAAGTCTAAATTTTCTTAACATTATTTTTGCAAATTCAAACTAACAATAATTTTATTGATAAGCGACCACTAAAAATACGTTTAATAAGTTGTTATTTGTTTCAAAATACTTATTATTATCGTTAGTTTTAGTCAGAAAGAGAGAAAATTATGACAAAACAATATTATTTTTATGAATTTGAAATAGGCCGTTTGGCAATTTGTTCAGAAAATAATTGCATCACCGATATTTGTTTGGCAGACTCATTCAATATAAAAAATTGTGATTTTTTCGAATCAGAGACAATTAAAGAGGCTGCAAAAGAACTTAAAGCTTATTTCAATAAAAAATTAATAACCTTTTCTGTTCCAATAAAACTTAACGGTACAGATTTTCAAAAAAAAGTATGGCAAGAGCTAACAAAAATTCCATATGGCCAAACGCGCAGTTATAAAGAAATATCAATTTCTATAAACAATGATTTAGCATTTAGAGCAGTAGGTAACGCCTGCAATAAAAACCCAATCCTGATAATGGTCCCCTGTCATCGAGTTATAGGCTCGAATAAAAAAATGGTCGGATTCGCCTGCGGAATAAATATAAAAGATAATCTGTTAAACTTGGAAAAATGAAAAGAGCTGCCAAAATATGACAGCTCTTAAAAATTAACAATTAAATCAATTAGAATTTAATTCTTTTGCGGCTTTTTTCAATTTGTGCGGCAAGCATTTCAGGAACATTAGCAAATCTGCTTGTCAACAACATTGCTGCGATTACATAAGGCTTGTAACCGGCTTCCTTATAGGTTTCAATTCTATATTTTTCAAATACGCTTGCTGCAACTTCGCCGGCTTTGCAAGATACATCAGTAATATCTGCGGGCAGACAATGCATATACAAAGCTTTTCCGTCTTTGGTAAGCTTCATTTTTTCTTCGGTGCATTCCCAATCTTTGTGTTTTGCATTATTTGCAAGGCATTCTTTTTCGAGAGCTTTGAGACCGTCGTGATCGTTTGCTCTTAGCAATTCTGTTCTCTTGCCCATAACTGCATAGGGTGCCCAGCTCTTCGGATAAACGATGTCTGCGCCCTTGAAAGCTTCATCCATGCTGTTGGAAACACTGAATTTTCCACCGCTTAGTTCAGCATTTTTAGCTGCTACATCCATTACATCAGGAATAAGGTTGTATCCTTCGGGGTGAGCTAATGATACTTCCATGCCGAATCTGGTCATTAAACCGATGATGCCCTGTGGAACTGAGAGAGGTTTGCCGTAGCTGGGTGAATAAGCCCAAGTCATAGCAATTTTTTTGCCTCTGAGGTTTTCAAGACTGCCAAAATGTTCTTTCAACCATGCCAAGTCGGCCATTGCCTGTGTGGGGTGGTCGATATCGCACTGAAGATTTACGATAGCGGGTCTCTGAGGAAGAACGCCCTGTTTGAAACCGTCATCAAGGGCCGCGCCAACTTCGCGCATGTAAGTATTACCGGCGCCAAGATACATATCATCGCGAATTCCGATTACTTCAGAAAGGAAAGAAATCATGTTTGCTGTTTCGCGAACAGTTTCGCCGTGAGCAATCTGTGATTTGCCTTCGTCGAGGTCTTGAACAGCAAGACCCAGCAGATTACATGCTGAAGCAAAAGAAAATCTGGTTCTTGTTGAGTTGTCGCGGAACAAAGATATCCCGAGGCCGCTATCAAAAACTTTAGCAGAAATATTTTCTCTTCTCATTTCTTTGAGAAGGTCAGCAATTGCTAAAACGCTTTTGAGTTCATCGAGTGATTTTTCCCAGGTAAGGAGAAAATCATGGCGGTAAAGGTCGGTATTGTATGATTTGATTTCTTCGATAAGGCGCTTAATTTTTTTGTTCATTCTTCTTTTTCCTTTTTAGTCTTCATGAAAACAGAGACGCAAACTAGAGCGTCTCTGCCTTTTACAATAAGTTAGATGTTATGAGCGTATTGTGCGTAGAATGCTGATGCTTTTACGAGATCGTCAACAGGAATCTTTTCGTTTGGAGCATGAGCATACACTTCGTTACCCGGGCCAAAACCGATCATCGGAATTTTATAATAACCGTTGATGGTTACGCCGTTGGTTGAGAAGGTCCATTTGTCAACTTTGGGGTCTTTGTCAAAGAGTTCTTTGAAAGATTTAACGCCGGCCTGTACAACATGTTCGGTTTCGGGGATCTTCCAGGTCGGGAAATATTTTTCCATACCATATTTGAGACCGGTATATGCAACTTCTTCATAATGAAGAACAGTTACTTTTGCATCTTCTCCGACTTTTAAGCCGGCGAGTTTAATGCATTCTTCTACTTCTTTAACAGCAGATTCTTTGGTTTCGCCCCAAGTCAGTCGGCGGTCTAAGTGAATATGAACAAAGTCAGCTACTGCACAAAGTGAGGGGCTGCCTGATTTAAATTCAGAAATAGTAACAGTGCCTTTACCCAAGAAGTTGTCTGAATCCGGTTGTAATCTTTCGTTAAGTTTTTCGATTTCAAGAGCAAATTTTGATGCCATATAAGCAGCATTTCTGCCGCGTTCGGGAGCTGAACCGTGGCAAGAGAGACCTCTGAAGTCTACTCCGATTTCCATTCTGCCGCGATGTCCACGATAAATATTCAAGTTAGTGGGTTCTGTTGAGATCACGAAATCAGGTTTAAGTTTTTCTTCTTCAACCAAATATTTCCAGCAAAGTCCGTCGCAATCTTCTTCCATTACTGAGCTTACAACGTAAAAAGTTACATCTTTGTCGAAGCCTAATTCTTTCAAAATACGTCCGGCTGTGATTGAAGCAGCGATTCCGCCTTCTTGGTCGATTGTTCCGCGACCCCAAACATAACCGTCTTTAACTTCACCGAGGAAAGGATCGAAATCCCAGTTAACGCGGTTTCCAACACCTACTGTATCAACATGTCCGTCGATAGCAAGAACGGTTTTACCGCTTCCGATTCGGCCGATAACATTCCCGAGACCATCAACTCTTACTTCATCGAAACCAGCTTCTTTCATCTGACGCACCACTTCAGCCTGCACATCTTTTTCCTGCATGCTTTCAGAAGGGATTTTTACCATTTTAGCCAGATTGTTGGCAGTATAATCACGGTATTTTTCAGCCAATTCCATAATTTTTTTTGCGTTGCTCATTCCAATCTCCAGTGTGAAGTATTATTTAGTGCGTTATAGAAAAAATCTTTTGGGCACCGCGATGATTATACCTAAGGTTAAATATTTTCTCAAGTTATTTATATTTATTAAGATTACA
>JAQVCG010000019.1 GCA_028689875.1 Candidatus Rifleibacteriota bacterium
GGCATCTTTTATCTCCTAATTTAGATTAAATTAGAAGATAACGTGAAACAACTCTTTCACAAATTTGTGTAAGACTTGTTTCACGTTTTATTAGTCAAAGCGTGAAACAAACTTTTCATTTTACACCAATGGGCTAACCGTAAATAATTTTGTTGAATTTATGCCCGTTCTCTGATAAACTTTTTTGGCTATGAAATTTACAAAAGTGTTTCTTGAAGCCATAGGCTATGAGCTTCCACAGCATATCGTAACATCTGTTTGGATAGAAGAACAGCTTAGTGCGTTGTACAGAAAGCTATACCTTCAGCCCGGTCAGCTCGAAGCCCTAACCGGCGTCAGAGAACGCCGTTGGTGGAACACCGGCCATGTCAATGCTGCAGAAGCCGCAAAAGCTGCCAAGCGCGCCTTAGCCGAGACCGATGTTCCCGTAGAAGACATTGGCGCCGTTATATACGGCTCTGTCTGTCGCGACAATTTTGAACCCGCGACAGCTTGCCAGGTTGCTGCAGAGCTCAAAGTTAAACCCAACACAATTATTCATGACGTCACAAATGCCTGCTTAGGCACCATGACCGCAATTGTAGACATAGCTAACCGCATCGAATTAGGCCAAATCAAAGCCGGCATCGTTGTGGCCTGCGAAACAGCCCGCGAAATTACTCAAATAATGATTCAAAGAATGCTTGAAGAAGGCACAATGGAGTTCTTCAAACAAGCTATGGCGACTATGACAGGCGGTTCCGGAGCTGTTGGCATCGTTTTGTCAGACGGCACATACGGCCAGAAAGGCCCCCGTCTCGTCGGCGGAGTCACCCTGGGAGCTCCCGAACATTATGCCATGTGCAGATGGGGTGCCGATAAACGAATTCCCGCCCGCGCCCCTCAAATGATGGAAACAAACGCGATAGGTATGCTCAGGCACGGCGGCGAGCTCATAAGAAAAGTCGGCGACGCCTTTTTCAACGAACTTAACTGGACAAGAGAAGAGCTCGACAAAATAATCTCGCACCAGGTTGCCGCTTCCAATCGCGATGCTATTATAAACAATCTCGGTTTAACCCTTGACAAAGATTTTTCTACATTTCAGTTTTTAGGGAATATGGGTACGGTTTCTTTACCCGTCACTGCTGCCATTGCAGAAGAACGAGGTTTTTTAGAAAAGAAGCAAAAAGTAGGTTTTATCGGAATCGGTAGTGGTCTTAACAGTATGATGCTTGGCTGGGAGTGGTAAAGAAATGGCTTTTATTAAAGAAAACTATAAAGAAGAATATCCTTTTAAGAACAACTATTTTACTCATAAATCAGGTTTAATGCAGCATTACGTCGACGAAGGCAAGGGGCAGCCATTTTTAATGGTGCACGGTAATCCGTCTTGGTCTTTCTTATATCGCGACATGATTAAGTCGTTTATGGGCAATTACAGATGCATTGTTCCGGACCATATCGGGTGCGGCCTATCTGAAAAGCCCGAGAACACTGTATTTCCTTATACTTTAAAAGCTCACATCGATAACCTCGAAGCTTTAATAGATTCTTTAAATCTTACTCAGCCGCTTGTTATTGCAGTTCACGATTGGGGCGGAGCAATCGGAATAGGCTACGCGGTAAGACACCCCGAAAAAGTTTCTAAAATTGTTGTTTTAAACACGGCCGCTTTTAGACTTCCCGCAGGTTGTGCTTTTCCTTGGCCGATTTGGGCTTTCAGACACACCAAAGTAGGCCCCGAATTTAACCGTAAACTTAATGCCTTCTCTTTTATTGCAAGCTTAACGTGCAGCATAAAAGGTATGTCTAAAAAAATCAGAGACGGCTTTGTAGCACCTTACGACAGCCCACAAAACCGAGTAGCTACCACAGAGTTTGTTCTGGATATTCCCTTGAATCCGGGCGACCGCTCTTACGAAGAACTTCTTAAAACAGAAAACGGCCTCGAAACACTTAAAGACAAACCCATGATAATTTGTTTCGGCAGGCGCGATTTTTGTTTCAATCGACACTTTTATAACGAATGGATAAAAAGGTTTCCCAACGCCGAGCGCCACACATACAATGCCGGGCATTACTTGCTTGAAGATGCCGGCACTGAAATCTTTAAAACCATCAAATGTTTTCTTGAAAGGTGACTTTAATGCAAAACGCGAACAACACGGCTAATATTTACAATTTTATAAGTAAAAACGCTGAAAAAACCCCACATAAGCGAGCCGTCGTAGTGCCGTCGCGGCGTGACAAATATGGTCACCGCGCATATACTTCTTTAACTTTTAAACAGCTTAATGACGACATTAACCGCTTTGCGCGCGGGTTTAATAAAGCCGGCATCAAAAAAGGCACCAAAACGGTGGTTATGATTACGCCGAGTCTTGAGTTTTATATTACTTTTTTTGCACTTTCAAAACTTGGTGCAGTAATGGTGATGATTGACCCCGGAATCGGGTTAAAGAGCTTAAAACAGTGCATTGCAGAAGCAGCACCTGAAGCTTTTATCGGCATAACAAAAGCGCATTTTGCACGTGTATTGTTCAGATGGTCCCCACAGACAATTAAAATCAATGTTACGTTGGGCCCCAAGCTCTTTTGGGGCGGATACAAGTTTTATGACTTAAGAGATGCTGATTGCAGCGAGTTTCCAACCGAAAACATGCATCCCGACGAAATGGCAGCGCTGATGTTTACATCCGGCAGCACCGGAATCTCAAAAGGCGTTGTGTACACTCACGGTGTATTAACAAATCAGGTTGAATATATTCGACAACTTTACAACCTTGGTTCAGATGACGTTGATTTGGCAACATTTCCGCTTTTCGGGCTGTTCGATGTCAGTTTGGGCATGACCGCTGTAATTCCCGACATGGATGCCACAAAACCCGGTAAAGCAAACCCGGAATATTTAATTGAGGCAATCGAAGACAACGGAATAACCTCTATATTCGGCTCACCCGCATTAGTAGATAATTTAAGCCGTTACGGCGAAAAAAATAAAATTAAATTGCCCTCTGTCAAAAACGTTATATCTTGCGGCGCACCGGCCCGTAATGACATTTTGCAGCGATTCACCGACATGCTAAACGAAGGGGTTAAAATCCATACTCCTTATGGCGCTACCGAAGCACTGCCCGTGGCATCGATTGACAGCATTACAATATTGAATGAAACCGCCGCTGAAACAGACTCGGGGAAAGGCACTTGTGTCGGTTTTCCCGATAAACATGTTCAGGTAAAAATTATAAAAATTACAGATGAACCTCTGGAAGAATGGTCTGATTCTTATGTCACTGAACAGGGCACCATTGGCGAAATTATCGTAAAAGGTCCTATTGTAACAAAAGAATATTTTAGCAGACCGCAAAACACAAAGCTTGCAAAAATTAAGCAAGGCGATGAAATATGGCATAGAATGGGCGATGTTGGACACTTTGACGACAAAGGACGCCTGTGGTTCTGCGGAAGAAAGTCACATAGGGTCGAAACCGAGCAAGGCCCAATGTTCACGATTCCATGCGAAAGAATATTCAACCAACACCCTAAAGTGTTCAGAACTGCATTAGTCGGAGTTGGCGAAAAAGGAAAACAGGTTCCCGTTATATGCGTTGAATTAGAAAAAAGCGTCTCTGACATTGATGCAAAGGTTATATTCAAAGAACTCGGCGAATTAGGCGCAAAATTCGAGCATACCGCTTCAATTAAGCACTTTTTAATACATCAGGGTTTCCCGGTCGATATTCGCCACAACGCAAAAATCGGTCGCGAAGGACTCGCTGAATGGGCAGCCGAAACCTTAAGAGGTAGAATATGAAAAAAGCGTTAGTTACCGGCGGAACCGGTTTTTTAGGCCGCGCAATTATTAAAATGCTTCTTGCCGAAAACGTTTCGGTAAATGTTTTGTGCCGCAAAAACTATTCTGACCTCGAAGCAGCCGGGTGCACAATATTTGCAGGCGAAATATCTGATGAAAAGCTTTTAACCAAAGCATGCGAAGGCTGTGATACAGTTTTTCACACTGCCGCTAAGGCCGGTATAGAAGAACCTTATTCAGAATATGTTCGAATCAATTATGACGGCACTCTGAACGTAATAAAAGCCTGCAAAGCCAATAAAGTCGAGAGACTTGTTTACACAAGTTCTCCAAGCGTTGTTTTCTCTGAAGGTGATATTTGCGGAAAAAACGAATCGCTTCCCTACCCTGCCTCGCACGAAGCCTATTACCCCAAAACTAAGTGTATGGCAGAACAGGCAGTATTAATGGCCAACTCGGAAGCCCTTGCCACCGTTGCACTGAGACCTCACTTAATCTGGGGTCCGGGCGACAATCACCTGGTTCCGCGACTTGCTTCAAAAGCAAAAGCCGGTAAAATGAAGTTTGTCGGCGACGGCAAAAATGTTGTTGACACGACTTACATTACCAATGCGGCTAAAGCGCACATTTTAGCGGCTAAAGCCTTAAAATTTAACGCTCCGCCCGCCGGTAAAGCGTATTTTGTAACAAACGGCGAACCTATGCCCATATCTGAAATCACAAACAAACTGATCGGAGCCGCCGGATGCGACCCCGTTACAGCAACCATTCCTTACAAAGTAGCGTATATCTTGGGCTTTATTTTTGAAAAAGCTTATAAAATATTTAAAATCAAAGGCGAGCCACCCATAACGAGATGGGTAGCCGGTGAACTCTCAACATCACATTGGTTTGATATTTCTGCCGCCGAAAGAGATTTTGGCTATAAACCTGAAGTAACCATCGAACAAGGTTTAAAAGAGTTAGCCGAATACTATAAGAACAAAAAACAATGAAAATAATACGTGCAAACACTTCAGGGTTTTGCATGGGCGTAAAAAGAGCCATGCAAATGGCCATTGAAACCGCTAAAAAGACTAATGAAACTGTTTATACTCTTGGCCCTTTGATTCATAATCCACAAGCCATTGCTTATTTAAAAGATAATGGCGTCGGTATGATCTCTGATTTACAATCTGTTCAACCCGGTAATACCATAATTATTCGTGCACACGGAGTTCCCGTTGAAAACTTAGAAACTTTAAAGAACAAAAAAGCACAAATTATTGACGCCACCTGCCCTCATGTCGTTACCAGTCAAAAGCAAATTAAAAATTATTCCGACAAAGGATACCACATTATAATCGTCGGCGACCCGGAACACCCCGAAATACGAAGTCTGCAAAGCTTCGCAAAGAGCTGCTCTGTTATAAAAGACTACAAAACGGCACTCAAAATCACTAATTTAGAAAAAATTATGGTAATAGCCCAAACTACCTATAACGCCGCAGAATTTGAGAAAATTTCTAAAATGCTAAAAGAAAAATCAGAAAACGCTGTTATATGCAATTCAATATGCATGGCAACCTCTGAAAGACAAGCAGAAATTAAAAAGCTTGCAGCAGAATCTGACGCTGTTATTATTGTTGGGGGCAAGAATAGCGCAAACACCGGAAGACTTGCAGAAATAGCCTCTGAATACTGCTCAAACGTAAAACACATAGAAACTGAAGATGAACTAAACGCCCCTGACTACAAAAACTGCAAAACTATTGTTGTTTCAGCAGGAGCCTCTACGCCGGATTTCATTACAGATAAAGTAATAAATTGGCTTGAGAGCCTTAGTTAAAAGGCTCTCAAACTGCTATTTTTTATAATTCATATGGAGTCAGGCTTTCATAGCCATCGTCGGTAACAACAATAGTCTGTTCAAACTGAGCCGACAAAGAACCATCAAGGGTTATGGCTGTCCAACCGTCTGCCAGCACTTTTAAATAGCGCTGACCGGCATTTACCATTGGTTCAACAGTAAATACCATACCCGGAATCATTGCTAAGCCGGTGCCTTTTTTGCCGAAATGAGGAACATCGGGCGGTTCGTGGAAATTGATTCCGACTCCGTGTCCGATAAAGTCTCTTACTACTGAGAATCCTTGCGGTTCAGCGCAGTTCTGAATTGCCCAGCCAATGTCGCCAATCGTGTTAAAAGGCTTAACCATGGCAAGCCCTTCTTTAAGTGATTGCCGCGCAACTTCAACTATTTTTTTTGCATTTTCGCTGCATTCGCCGACTAAGAAAGTCATGTTAGCGTCTGCATAATAACCGTTTAGAATCGATGTAACATCAACGTTTATTATGTCCCCTGAATTTAAAACCCTGTCAGATGGTATGCCATGACAAATAACTTCGTTGATAGAAGTGCAAACACTTTTCGGAAACCCGCGATAATTTAATGGCGCGGGTATTGCGCCGTTTTCTATTGTATAATTGTGCACAAGAGTATTAATATCGTTTGTTGTGATACCCGGTTTGATAAAATCTCTTACTTTGTTTAAGGTATCAACAACAAGCTTGCCGCACATTCTTATTCCTGAGATATCACTCTTAGTTTTAAGTTTTATACGATATTTGCGCTGATAAAGTTCGATCAACTTTGCATCGACTTTTTTTGTGTTCGCTGATTCAGAGTTTAGCATACAACACTTTTTATACTTTAAACCGCTGCCGCAAGGGCAAAGATCATTACGCCCAACATCGCTAAAATTCATTTTATCTGACTCCTAATTACATTAATACACACAATATACTCTTATTAAAACGCATATACAAGAATTATTAAGAAAACCGACCGATTTATTAAGCATATGCCAAATAAATCAGTCGGTTTTATAACACTATTACTTAGTTGTTAGGCTTTATTTGTCTTTTGAGAAATGGTTCTCTGAATAGCAGTAACCTGTTCAAGATGCGTTGCCGGGTCGAGCTTTGCAGCCATATCAGCGTGAACTGATGCCTCTTCGTATTCGCCGGTTTCCATGAGTGCATTCGTAAGATTGAAATGCGCAAGAGCATATTCGTTATCTTTTTCGAGTGCTTTTTTATACCATAATGCGGCTTTGTCATAAAGCTTAAAAGATGCGTATACAACGCCGATATTGTTCATTATTTCAACGTTTGCCGGATCCAGTTCGTTTGCTTTTTTCCAATACTTAACAGCACGATGAAGTTTTCCTTCGTCGCGGGCTATTTGACCAAGATTAAAATAGATTTCAGCGTCTTTTGGAGACTTTTTAAGTGCACGACGCCAATATTTTGTAGCCACATAGTAGTCGCCTACCAAATAGTGAGCTAATGCATAGTTATAAAGTAAGTCTATATCATCGGGAAATTTCTTTAAGGCACCTTTCCATATCAATCGTGCTTTTCCTAAAAATCCTGTGTATGCATAAGTGTTACCGAGCATTCTAAGAGCAACGGGGTCTTCGGGGTGTTTTGCAATATACTCTTTCAAAATCTCACGTGCTTTTGTGTGCTGTCCGTTATCAAGCAACGATTGAATTTCTTTTAGGTCTCCCATATATTATCCTTTCATCTTTCGATTATTTATATGTACATTATATCAGAATGTTAGGCCAAATACAAAGCCGCTAATTGCGCTAAATAAAATTACCATCAGTAAAAATATTAAAGCTTTTTTTACGCCTACAATCGGAGTCAGCGCTAATACGCTTGGCAAGCTTATAGCAGGGCCGGCCAGCAGTAAGGTCATAGATGGGCCGCCGTGCATTCCAAAATCATGTAAAGTCGAAACAATTGTTACACCAACTATTGTCCCAAAATACATCAGCGATCCTAATACAGCCGATAATAAATTGCTTTCATGATTATTATTATCGAAATATGCCATGTAATCTGTTAAGTTTATCAGCGCTGCTAAGCAGCCACAAACGAATATTCCGCCTAACACTTTTGGAAATATCATTGCAAAAAGGCTGTATGTTTTTTTAAGCCATAACTTTATCTCGCCTTTGCTGAAATACTTTTTGCAAAACAATACAACAGCAATAAATATAACGCCTAATGCAGCTATGCGCGGCATTAAAGCTCCCGTAATTGCCAGTTTGTTCATTATCGGAGTTATTAAAAAGTCTATGGTTCCTGTGGCAGTAATCATAAACAAAATCAGCAAAACAAAAAACATTAAAATTTCTGAATCACTGTGATCGTCGTCTTCAACTATTATAATACCTTGAGGTGGCTCTTCTATTTTTCCTTTGCCGAAAAACAAGCGCATGCTCACTCCGATAAAAATCGAGCTAACAAGCACCGCCAACACCCTTCCCCATAAAAAATGGGTACCTAACAAAGAATAGGTGTAGGTGAGCGCAATCAAATTAACTGCCGGCGATGACATTAAAAACGTAAATGCCGGGCCGATTCCGGCGCCTTGCTGCATTATACTGGTAAAAATAGGTATAACACCGCACGAACAAACGGTTAGAATGCCACCCGACAACGCCGCAACCGGGTAAGCCACGATGGGGTTAGCGTTGGCGCCCATTAGCTTTGTAATGCGCTGCTTATCTAAGAAAATTGATATCGCACCCGCGATAAAAAAAGCTGGAACCATGCCCGATAAGAGGTGCGTGCCCAAAAACTTGCCGGTTTCTGCCAAACCCGGCCAAAGCCAGGTTCCGCGCAAAGGCTCAAACCATGAAAGAATACTTTGAATCAATAATTGCAGTGCTTCCATTAAAGGCTCCGATGGCTAATTACGAAGATTTCGCGGTCAGCTCTTTTTGCACCCAGGCATCGACCTTCTCTTTTATTGCCGGTTTGCCCATAACATAAATTTTATTGTCGATTGCAACAACGGGCGTTGTAACTATGCCAAACGGCTTAGCTTCTTCTGTTCCGTCGGTTACAACCTGATATCTGACCTTATCACCGTATTTTTGAACCACTTCAGAAACAACTTTTTCGGTTTCGATACACCCCGCACACTTAGACTTACTCTTAATTACAGTTATAAGAATACTCATTTTTCCTCCAGAACTTGTTTTGACGTTTTTGGAAACCACTCTTGCATTAAAATCAAAGACCTGAGTTGTTCGACAAAAACCTGTAACTCTTGAATGTTCTCGTCTACCAGCTTAACCGGTTCATTTTTTTCTATATTTTCAAACACAAGATTATTAACTGCCACTGCCTTTTCGAAGGCGCTCTGAGCAGCTTTTTCATTAGGCAGCGCCTGTTTAAACTCTTCTAATATTGCGTTAATTTGCGATTTTAAATTCTTTGCTGCACTATAATCGTTTGCCATAACCAAACGCTGCAAATTAAGCAACTCGGCAGAAGCTCTTATAAACATTTGTTTTTCGTCGCTTATGCCAAAACCCTCAAAAAAAGCGCCCAACGTACTGCTTAATTCAAGCACTTTGTCGTGCGCCGGCATATATTCTTTCTGCATGACCAGTTTTCGAATTTGCCCGATATATTTCGCCGAATCAGACATTTTTTTTACCCAATTAACGTCGTTCTTAGCTTCTTCGGGGGGGTTCGCCATATAGTTGCTCGAAAATTGCAGCCACGAATTCATAACATCACCCAATTCTTTTTCAAAAGGCGGGTTTGCGTTGTTTTTTAACGACGACCCCAATATTGTTAAATTCGTAGTAAATGCCCTTATTGTTTTGGAAAATTCGCTGCCGGGGTTTTGTGCTGTAAGCAGCATAACCAGTGCATCGTCGCATGCGTGCCCGGATTGCGGCACCATCAGCAACGCCCCCAAAATTGTTATACCGGCTATTATTTTTTTCATTAGCTAATTTTAACACACAAACAGCAAATTTACCAGTCAGGCTCATCAGAGTTTGTGGGAGTCGGCCTGCCTCTGTTTTGCATCCAATCGTGAAGTTCTTGCGCATTCATTTCAAAGGGATCGGCCTCTTCTCTCTGTCTAACGCCTTCATTTCGTGCGCGCCGTTGTAACTCGGCTTCACGCTGCTGCATTTCTTTTAAGATTTTTTCGATCATATAGGGGTTGGCGCGAATGTTTTTCATGGCACGAGCCTTTTGCGATACATCTGATTCTTTTTGAGTGCCCGGCTCGGCCATTTCTACATCACCACGTTGTTCTTCACCAACAGACGCTTCGCCCTGCTGCCCGTCTTTATTGTCTTTAACCTTCTCGCCATCTTTACCTTGTTGGGCATCTTTATTGTCTGTGCTTTGTTCGCCTTCTTTGTTTTGCTGAGCATCTTTACCCTGCTCGCCATCTTTATTTTCTTCGCCTTTTTGGCCATCTTGGCTATTTTCGCCTTGTTCACCCTGTTGGCCGTCTTTGTTATCTTGGCCCTGATTGCCCTTTTCGCCTTGTTGACCTTGCTGGCCATCTTTATTGTCTTTGTTCTGCTCGCCCTTTTCGCCTTCTTTTCCTTCATTATTCTCTTGCTTTTGCTTCTGCTCTTCTTCTTGCTTCTGCTCAAGCTTTTCTTGAGCTTTTTTCAAATTGTGCTCCGCCATATAATCTTTTTTAATTTCGAGTGCACTTTTATATGCTTCTATAGCCTTGTCAAAAGCGTTTTGTTTGTATGCCGAGTTTCCTAAATTGTAATAACCTTTAAATTTTATATCACTATCTTTTGCCAACTCGGCAGCTTTTGCAAAACTTTTTGACGCATTCTCGAATTCGCCCTTCTGATACTCTTCAACCCCCAAATTATACATTTCTTCGGGGCTCTCCGAAGCAAAGCCGCTAACAACCGGCAGCAAAAACATCAGCACCAACACAAGCATGATCCCTGTGTTACACCTTCTTACCCTCATATAATATTTTGTTTTTACAGTAATATCGTTCATACTCATAATCTCTTCAGCCAATGATCTTTTTCACGCTCATAGTGAATTCTTTCAGATAAAACCCACTCGAACAAAAGCAAGAAAAACGCTATGAAAACAAAAATATAATACAATTCCTTTTGCGTCATTCTTGTTCCGCCGTTTACAACAACCCTCTTAATGCCGTTCAAGCTCTCAATCACTTTTCGTGCACCCGATATATCTGACGCGCGATAATACGTAGCATCAGTTTCATTAGCTATCTTCTTTAAAACTTTTTCATTTAGCTTAGAAACAATGACCTGGCCTTTATAACGTTTATAGTTAATTTCTCCAAACCAACCGCGACTTTCAGGAATTCTGCCCCCCTCATGGCTGCCTATGCCAAGCGTAAAGACAGGAATTTTCTTTTTCGCCGCCTCTTTTATCGCACCGTCGAGTTCATCGTGCTTTTGGTCTTCACCATCAGAAATAAGCAAAATAACCTTTGACTGAGAAGCAGTCATATCAAACCTGTCTATTGAAGTCTGAATAGCACCCGCCAAATTCGTTCCCTGTTTTGCCAACAAATTCGGGTTTATTCTGTCTAAAAACGTCAAAAATGCGTTTTTATCATACGAAACGGGACTTTGCACCATAGTTTCGCCCGCAAAAACAATAAGCCCTAACCTGTCGTTTTTAAGCCCCTGCACCATATTCTTAACAATAGCTTTCGCAACTTCTAATCTGGTGTTTCCATCAATGTCGTTTGCCATCATCGACTTCGAAATATCCATGGCAACAACCAAATCTAAGCCGCTTCCCGAAATTTGTTCTTCGTAAAGCTCGCCCTGTGGCCTTAGCAGAGCAAATCCCAAAAGCGCAAAAGCCGTAAAAATCATTATGGCTTTGTAAGCAGGACGCTGTGTCGGCTTATGCCCTGCAATGCGGTTTAACATTGTTTCTTCGGCAAACATAAGCCTTTTTCTTCTTAAGTCTTTTAAAGTATGCTTAATTAGCGGAATGCTCCATAAAACCGCGATTACAAGCAAAACTAAATTGTCTGAATTTCTTAGAGTAAACATTAAAATACCCTCTGAAAAACACGGCTTCGTAAATATATTTCAATGGCCAGCAGAGCAAAAGCCGGAAAAAGAAACATATAAAACCGCTCTGCATACTGCATAGTTTTGTTAACGTCTATTTTTCCCTTTTCTAGGCCCGCAATGGTTTTGTAAATTTCTTCCAGAGCCTGATTATTGGTTGCCCTAAAGTATTTTCCCTTAGTTAAAAAGGCTATATCTTTTAACAACTGTTCGTCTAACTTAGGCACATTGTCAGAATAAATTTTTCTTCCAAACCTATAGTAAGGAATTCTTGCGCCCTCTAAACTTGCAACCCCAATCGTATATATTCTAATCCCTCTTTCAGAGGCAATCTTAGCAGCCTGATAAGGGTCGATACCCGAATTATTTTCTCCGTCGCTAAGCAAAATAACTACTTTATCGCGCTTTTCACCTTCTTTGTCAGGTGCAAACTTGTAAACAGCGTTCACGATTGCGTCTCCGATTGCCGTTCCGTCAACTTTGAGCATATCTATCGAACTGCGCCGCAAAAGCTCGGTAACAATTCCGTAATCCAGCGTTAAAGGGCATTGCGTCAGCGCAACCCCAGCAAAAACAACCAAACCTACTCTGTGGTCCGTTATTCCGCTGATAAAGTTTTCAGTTATTTTTTGCGCCGCCTTTATTCGATTCGGCTTAAAGTCTTCTGCCGCCATACTGCCCGACACATCGAGCGCAAGCATTATGTCTATTCCCTGCCTTACTACCGTCTCTTGCTCATAGCCGTATTGCGGCTGCATCATAGTAAACACCAAAAGCACCAGCACTAAAGCACGCAGTAAATCAGGCAAAAACAACAATCTGGCCCTTATGCCTTTTCGCAAGTTTTTAATAGAAAAAACCGATGCCAAACGTATTCCGCCCCGTTTAAAGGCGGCATTCAAATATAGCTTATACCACGCAAAAATAAGCACAAGCAATAAAAGAAGTATAAATTCGACACTATTAAAACGCATATATCACCATCTGTCTGCTTCTACTAATTTTTTAACTTCACTAATCAATGCCTCAACCTCTTCACGTTTGGCTTCAGCCCCTAAATACATAATCAAATCACATCGGCGCATAATTTTGTGCACGCTTTTCTTTACTTCTTCGGTTATGAAAAAATCGTCAAAATCGCGCAAAAATTCTTCAGATGTGGCGCCATAACCTATTCCCACATCATACATATCATGAGCATATGTTTTCAAAATTCTCACAAAAACAGCACAAACTTCTTTATAATCCGAGTTTGCCAACAAGCTCGAAGCTAAAAGGTCATTAATCTCTCTTAACGCAACTTTTCGCGGGCACTCTTTTACAGGCTCGCTCTTAACCTCAACTTGTTTCTTTTGCAATTTTTTGCGCAAAAAATAATAAGCCAAAACAGCTAAAACCAGCAAAGCAAGCGTAACCCAAAGGCCAAAATACGAAGCAATTTCTACTTTCGGAAATATATCGTATATCTCTTCGCCCTCGGGCAGCGGCTTAATATCGGCGGTTGCACTAGCCACCGCCGCAAGCTTGCACTTTAAATTATCTTCATACTTTTTCATAATTTATCTTTTTGCAGCGTTCCTATTCGAAAACAAGCAGCACACCGGGTCTACAATTGATTCACCCGCGATCAGCTTAATCATATCAATTCCAAGATTTTTGCACATTTTTTCAAATTCTTGGTCGCGCGCCTCAATCTTAGTTTTAAATTCCTCAATCAATCGCTTGTCTGAAGTATCAAACACGATCTCTTCGCCGGTTTCTGGGTCTTCAAGTTCAATCAACCCGATATCAGGCAAATTCCGCTCGCGCTTGTCCCTAACCAAAACTAAAATCAAATCATGCCTGAAAGAGGCAATCTTCAACTGCGATTCAATCTCGCCCGCATCTAATGCATCGGTCACTAAAAACACCACCGAACGCCGGCTCAAAGTCGAGTTCAAAAAATCCAACGGCGCCTTTAAGTCAGTCCCCTGCCTCTGCGGTATGTAATAGAGCAATTCGCGAATTAAGTGCAAAATGTGCGTTTTCCCTTTTGAAGGGGGAATGAACTTCTCCGCCCTGTCGGTGAATAGACAGACTCCAGCCCTATCGTTGTTTCTATCAGCAACCAAAGCCATCGCAGCCGCAAACTCTACCGCTGTTTCGCGCTTTTCTCTGCTGCCCGACCCGAAAGCCATCGAAGCAGAAAGGTCAAGCGCTACAACCACCTGCAATTCACGCTCTTCGATATGTTCGCGAATATGCAGTTTTCCGGTGCGCGCGCTAACTTTCCAATCGATGTTTCTGAAATCATCGCCGCGATAATACATGCGAATACCCGCAAACTCGATACCGCGCCCCTTAAACACCGATCTGTATGTTCCCGAATAAAGCGAATCAACGAATTGACGCGTTTTGATCTCTATTCTTCTGACCTCTTTAAGCAGCTCTTTTGGTAACAAAGCTCAGCCCCCCCCTAACTTAAAGTCAAACCGGAACGCCCTGTTTTATGGTTTCAACAATGGCGTCAGAATCAACTTCGTCTGCTTCGGCTTCATAAGTCGGTATTACTCTGTGGCGCAAAACTTCTGTCATTACAGCTTTTACGTCGTCGGGCAACACATAAGCGCGCCCTTTAATCAATGCATGTGCTCTTGCAGCGCGTGTCAGATAAATAGAAGCTCTCGGTGAAGCACCAAAACGGATATAGTTAGACAAATCCAAGCCGTATTCCTGAGGCGATCTCGTAGCATCAACAATTCTGAGAATGTAGTCTACAACCTTGTCATCTACGTAAATCTCTTGAGTAAGAGTTCTTAATGCTATTATGTCTTTTACGTCTAAAACCGGCTCAACAATGCCAACCTGATGACTTTTTTCGGCCAGTCCCATTCTTTTCACAATGATACGTTCTTCGTCAAACGACGGATACTCAACAACAACCTTAAACAAAAATCTGTCTACCTGCGCTTCAGAAAGCGTATATGTGCCTTCGGTCTCAATCGGGTTTTGGGTTGCCAAAACCAAAAACGGCTCTGTCAGTTTGAATGTTTCGTGTTCAATCGTAACCTGACGTTCTTCCATAGACTCAAGCAACGCACTCTGAACCTTTGCCGGCGCACGATTTATTTCATCGGCCAACACAAAGTTCGAAAAAATCGGCCCCTTATGAGTTTGAAACTCATTAGTTTTTTGGTTAAAAATTCTTGTTCCGATTAAGTCGGCCGGCAACAAATCCGGTGTAAATTGAATTCTTGAAAAATCGGTTTTAACCGTTCGTGCCAAAGCTTTAATAGCCAAAGTCTTAGCCAAACCGGGCACGCCTTCGAGTAATATGTGACCATCAGATACAAGAGCTAAAATTAGAAAGTCTAATAATTCATCCTGCCCGACCAGCACTTTTTTTACTTCTTTTCTGATTTTTTCTACCGTTTCGCCGGCTAACTCTATGCGTTTTTGTAATTCGGGGTTATCAAGGTTCATTTTTTTGTAGTCTCCGGAATTGTAGTCTGAAGATTTTTTTGAAGAATAATTAGTTTTAGCTGTCTTAGAGGCTTCCGGTGCTTTTTTTACAGGTTTAACCACTTTTATAGGCGGCGCCTGTGTTTCGTTGTTTTTGGCTTCAACTATTACAGCATCTTCTTCCCATTTTGTATTCTTAGCTATTTTCTTAGCCTTTTGGTTCAAATAGATAAATGGAATAGCTATAAACAGAAGCAAAATAAAGCCCAACATCAGCAAAGCTTTAAAAATTGAATTTGATGCTTTTGGCTCACCTTCTTCAGAAGGGCTTTTTGCGTCATCTTCTGAGTCATCACTACTAGAGGAGCCGTTTACAGGCGGCGGCATAACAGTAACCTTAATAGGTTTAGAAGATGCTTCTTCACCATTTTGATTTTTAAAATTAAAAGCGGGAATTACAAATTCACCTGCTTTTTGCGGCACCAGTTCATAAACCATTTGGCTTTTGAGCTGCCCCACACCGTTTACTATTGTGGTGCTTTGCCCGCTTCTGGTTGAAGCTATATCGAATCCCGGAATATTCGAAATTTGCGGAATCTGCAAATTTTGCGTTCGTCCGTATGTGTATTCTTGAGTTAAAGTAACCACAAACTGTAAAGATTCACCAAACTCAACTTTATCTTTATCTACACTCGCTTCAATGGAAAACGACACGGCATAAATTGGACTAACAACGGCCAATAAAGCTAATATCAAAACAAATATTCGACGCACTTCTTGAGCCTCCGATGTGTTTTATTCAAATTAGACACGCAAAAATAACAAAAGTTCCAAAATTATGCAAATCTGTATTATTTTATTTTGTTTAAAATTAAACTTTAATATGATATCATATGCGGCATGAATAATTCTGCATCAGTTTCATACATACTTTCATCTGAGGTTTTACTCACAGGAACCTGCAATCAAAAGTGCGGTCATTGTTCTGTTGTAAACAATGATTCTCCTCTTTTATCTTTAAAAGACCTGAATCAAAAATTAAAAAAACTTTCAGATAACGGTGCGAGCGAAGTTGCACTCATTTCCGGCGAATTTCCGCAAGACTACCCTCACATACAAATTGCTTTGAGCGAATACGGTTTCACGTCATTTTATGACTACCTGCGAGAAGCTTGTTTAGTTGCTTTAAGTAACAATATGATTCCTGTGTTGCGAGTCGGGTATCTTGATTCTTCCATGTTATCAACCCTCGAAAATACCGGCGCCGTCATAAAAATTGATGTTGTCAGCTCGAACCAAACCGGCTCAGGCGAGTGCTTTGAATGTGCACGACGCCGCACGCCTCGAGCGGGCAGAAAAGCTATCGAAACTGTGCACGAACATCGAATTCCCTATTCCCTAGGCTTTATTACGGGAATCGGCGAAAGCGAGTCAGAGCGTCTCGAAACTATCGAACAATTGGGCTTGTTCTGTGGTGCTGACCCCTATTTACAAGACGTAAGAATTGCTTTCTTTCAGCCCGAACCTAATTGCTTGCTCAAGCATCGCCCGCCCCTCGGCTTCGAGTCTGTAAAAAGAACAGTTATAGCACTTCGCAAGGCTTTTCCTGTTCATCACATTTCGATACCGCCGTTTTTATTTAACCGCTACCCCGAATTGATCGAGCACGGCTTAAACGACTTGGGTTCTGTGCCTATTTTTACAGGTGCTACAGCCCATTCAGACTTCTTTATGCCAAGCTACGAAAATATGAAATCACGCCTTTCAAAGATTAACTCGCATCTTTATGAGCGCTCTCCATTAACAACTCCGGCTGCTATAAACAGACCCGAAATAGCTGAAACATTGGCCGTCGTAAACCAAAAAATCGAAAAACGCAACAGGGCGCCAATAAGCTTAATCGACAACGATTATTGTTTTGTTTGTGGTCTAAGAAACCCGATAAGCCTTAAAATACCCACAAAGACTTCGATTAATGGCAATACCTGCACATTTAGCTGGACACCGGGGCCTCATTTTCAAAGTTACGCGGGCGTTCTGCACGGCGGCATTCTAAGTACATTGCTTGATGAAGCAATGGGCTATGCAATAATGGGCGAAAACCTTTGCAGACTCATTGTAACAGCAGAAATGAAAGTTAAATTTTTAAGACCCGCTCCAATTGGTATTCCGATTACAGTTGCTGCAACTGTTAGCGGCCAAAAACGCAACCACATTTTTGCGAGAGGAAGCGTTATTTCTCAAGACGGCACAGTACTGGCCGAAGCAGAAGGACATTTTGTAGAACTGATTAACAAAGACTTAAGCACGGCACCAACAGAAAACAATACAAAAGAAAATATAGTCGGCTGTTCGCACTGCTGATATATGATATACAAAAAAAAATACAGGAATGATAGAAATGAATAGAAACAAAAATTTTAAAACAATCGTAATGTTATCAGCACTTTTCTTGCTGGTTTCAGTCTTTGTGGCAGATGCCGCGGAGTTTGTAATATTCCATACAAGCGACACGCACGGTTCAATAGCCGCACACGATGACCCAACCGCACGCGAAACGCCCAAACCATTGATTGGCGGATTTGCAGCCTTAAAATCCGTAATGAACAAATACAAGAGCGACCCTGCTTACAGCAATTCACGTTTTCTGTATTTTGATTCGGGAGATATGTTTCAAGGCACGCCTATAGTCGACAGAACCAAAGGCAGCGTAATGATCGACCTAATGAATCAAATGCCCTTAAACGCCACGACGCTTGGTAATCACGAGTTTGACTACACATTCGAAATGCTCGCAGAGCAAATGAAATGTGCAAAATATTCTCTAATTTGCTGCAATGTGTTCAACAAAAAGACCAATAAACCAATTGAAATGAGTATTCCTTACGCCGTATATGCACACGAAGGGAAAAAAATAGGTGTAATCGGATTTAGTGCACCCGAAACTCCCCTAATAACCTTTGCAAGAAACGTTAAAGATCTTTATTTCAAAGAACCGGCCGATGTAATCGAACCTTTGATATCTACCCTAAAAAAAGCTAAAGTCGACTTCGTTATTGCACTTTCACACCTTGGCCACGAACGTGACTTAAAATTAGCACGTGACATCGAAGGTATCGATTTGATCTTAGGCGGACATTCGCACACTCTGAAAAAAGACATCACATACGCCGGCCCTAACAACACGCCTATAGTTCATAGTGGTGCATCTTGCGAAAACACTTCCGTAGTAACCGTTAATATAGATGATTGCGGCAATAATTCCGTAAGAATGGTTTCTATCCCCTTATTAGTCGATGAAGTAGGCGAAGACAAACACATTAAAGCAGCTACCGATGAATATCTTTTTGAATTGAACAAAGAAATGAAAAGAGTTATCGGAGAAAGCAAAATCAACCTATACAGAGGCATTTCCGGCGGGAACTCACCTGAAGGCACTTTTATCAGCGAAGCTATGCGACATTGTTCAGGCGCTGACATTGCATTCACAAATTTCGGCGGCGTCAGACAGCCCCTCTACAAAGGCAAAATCACCATCGAAAGCATATTTTTGGTTCAACCGTTCGATAACTGCATCGAAATACTCGACATGACCGGACTCGAAGTCAAAGATTTGGCTGAAAGAGCCATATCGAACAAAGCGGTAGAAATATCTCAAGACGACATAGCAGAAAACTTGAAGGTATTTAATCAGGAAGTAAGCGGAACGAAACTCAAGTTTGCAGGTAATTACGGTTATTTGTATCCTGCAGGCTTGATAATAACATTTGACCCAACGAAGGAACCTATGAAAAGAGTAACAAAAATAACTACCGATACAGGTAAAGAATTAGAAGACAACAAAATTTACAAAGTTGCATTCAGCGATTTTGTTGCAAACGGCGGCGACGGCTACGGCGTATTAAGAACTTTCAAAAACCGCACAAAAACAGATTTGCTGATTAGAGATGCAATGATCAAATACATCGGCGAGCTTGGAACAATAACCACAAAACCGGCACCGACAATGATCAACTTAAAGCTTACTCAAAAAGATCTGGAATAAAAAAGTGACAAAAGCTTGGTTTAAAAATAGATTAAACGATCATTTTCTTTTAAAATCGCGCAATGACGATTATAGAAGCAGAGCAGCATACAAGCTCGAAGAAATAAATCAAAAATACAACCTTTTAAAACCCGGCTGTAAAGTTTTAGATTTAGGCGCTGCCCCCGGAAGCTGGTCACAGTATGTAATGCGCACCGTTAAAGGTAACGCGAAAATTATTGCCATTGATTTGCTTGAAATAGAGCCTATTGAAGGCGTAACAATTCTGCAGGGTGATTTCTTAGACGAAAAAAATCAGAATAAAATAATTGAGCTTGCCCCAAAAGGTCTTGATCTTATTTTAAGCGATATTGCCCCAGATACCACCGGTGTGCATTATGCAGACACAGAAAACTCCTTTATAATGGTAAATCTGGCCTTAGACATAGCACAAAAACTCTTAAAACCGGGCGGTTGTTTTGTTGCGAAAGTATTTGAGGGCGCTGAGTATCAAACCTTGCTCAAACGCGCCCGCTCCATGTTCGAATTTGCAAAATCATTTAACCCGAAGGCTTCTTTAACCAGAAGCCGCGAACTGTTCCTGGTTGCACGCAATTTCAAAAAATAAGTTTGCGTTTTATTGTGCGAAATGATATCCTATCCTTTCGCGCTTTTTTTGCATTTATATTTTTAGAGGTAACAAATGACTGAACAAACAGAAATAATGATTGAAGATGACAATCAAATTACACTAACACTCAGAGATGGATCAAAACACGTAATTAACAAGGGCGAACACCTGATTGAACTGGCTAAAAAACTTGAAATTGACAATGAACTGCCATATTTATGTGCTCGAGTAAACAATGATGTATACGCTCTTGATTTCGCTCCCGAGCATGATTGCAATGTTGAGTTTCTTGATTACAGATCACCTTATGGCTGCGATTGCTATAAAAGAAGCTTAAGTTTCGTATTGGCTCGTTCAATACTTGAGCTTTACAGAAACGCTCGCCTTTCAATCGACCACTCTATCGGAAACGGTTATTATTACGACCTTTTTACAGATGTTCCCGTCTCTGAAAGAACATTGAACTACATAAAAACCAAAATGCTTGAAATCATCAACAAAGATGAAGTATTCGGCAAAAAAACACTGCCCCGCTCTGAAGCCATCGCGCTATTTAACAAAGAAGGTTATCCCGAAAAAGCACGTTTGCTTAAAAATTTGAATACAGACCGAGTTGGCGTCGTATCATGCTGGAAATACATCGACTTAGATTTCGGCGTAATGGTTCCCTCAACCGGCTATCTAAAAACCTTTGACCTTAAACAATATGCTCAAGGTTTTGTTCTGCTTTTCCCTGATCCAAAAAAACCAACAGAAGCCTCTCAGCCACGAAGACAGCCTAAAATTTTCCAAGCATACCGCGAAAGCAAAGCATGGGGCAAAATTCTTGAAGTAAACAACGTAGGACGCTTGAATGAAATCATCAAAGACGGCAGCGTATCTGACTTCATAAAAACTGCCGAAGCGCTGCATAGCAAAAAAATTCAAGCTATTGCAGACCAAATTTCAAGCCACCCATCTATTAGAATAGTTTTAATAGCGGGCCCCTCAAGTTCTGGCAAAACAACTTTCAGCAAACGTTTGTGCACCACGCTTAAGGTTAACGGCCTAAGACCCGTGGCCCTTTCCCTTGACAACTATTTTTTAGACAGACAATACACACCGCGCGACGAAAAGGGCGATTATGACTTTGAATCAATCTATGCCTTGGATTTGCCGCTCTTTAACACTCACCTTAGCGAATTACTCGAAGGCAAAGTTGCACAGATTCCTGAGTTTGATTTTCATACCGGGCGCCGAAAAGAGCACACCACCCCAATGCGCATAAATGACGACCAAATCATTATTATCGAAGGTATTCACGGTCTTAATGATGAGCTTACAAGCTCTGTGCCCGCAAACTGTAAGTTTAAAATTTATATAAGCGCTTTAACTCAGCTCGTAATCGATGATTATAACCGAATAGGAACCACTGAAACCCGCCTTATCAGACGCACAGTCAGAGACAGCAAATACAGAGGCTATTCTGCCGAAGAAACCATTAACAGATGGTCTTCTGTTCGACGTGGCGAAGAGCACAACATATTCCCGTTCCAAGAATGCGCAGACACTGTATTTAACTCTGCCGTACCGTATGAGTGGGCAATATTGCGCCCGGTTGCAGAAGCCCTCTTTTTGGACATTCAGCCCGAAAGCCCCTGCTACTACGAAGCAAGACAAATTCTCAGACTGCTTTCGTTCTTTACACCGCTAGACCCCAAAGAAGTGCCGCCAACTTCTATATTGCGCGAATTCATCGGCGGAAGTTCGTTCCAATACTAATGTTTACAAAAAAATACCTCTGGAAACAGAGGTATTTTTTTTATGCTTTAATATTGGGTTTAGTCGATTTATTCTGACAAAGGTGTCTTTTTTTGCCCCAAAATAAACCTTCGATAGAACCTCAGCACAGATTTAATAAAGTAAACTACTAGTCCGTATAAGGCAAAACCCCAAGTAATTACGAAAAGGGTTATAGGAGGATTCGCAACCAATGCAATTATTACAAGCATTACAGCGATAAGCCGCCTGTTGCCGGTTTTAGGAGTTTTCTTTATGGCCGGATACTCAATTTTGCTTACCATTAACAACGAAGTAATCAAAACAATAAAGGGTATGGCATTAGCCGGAACAGTAAAAGCTCTGAATTGTCCAAATTGAAGTTCAAAAATTGTTAAAGTAGCCAAAATACCTGCACCGCCTGGTATGGGCAAACCTTCGAATACTCCCTGCTTTGAATGCGGAGTAACATTAAACCTGGCCAGTCTCAGTGCACCGCATAAAACAAATATACAAGTCACGATAAGGCTAAAAAGCCTGTCTGCTTCAAGATATCTGGTATAAACCAAAAACGCGGGAGCCACCCCAAAGCTTACCAAATCACACAATGAGTCTAGTTCGGCTCCGAATTTAGACTCAACAGACGCCATTCTTGCCAATCTGCCGTCTAAAATGTCAAAAATGTTTGCTATTAAAATCAACCAACCGGCTATCAAGAATTCACCGCGAGATGTCATTACTATCGCTAAATACCCACAAATCAAATTCATCGAAGTGCAAGTATTCGGAATAATAGACAGGTTTATTTTTGGAAAACGCTTTTTGCGCGGCAAAACCTTTGTAGTATCACTTTCAACCGCCGATATTAGCGATGATTTTTCAGCAACCGCTTCAATTTTTTCTTCTGTTTTGTTCATTATTGATTACGGCCGATTATTGTGCTTCCGCCGACCACTTTCTGCCCAAGTTTAACGTCAATTTTGGTTTCTAGGGGCATATATATTTCAGTTCTTGAGCCAAACCTGATCATGCCGAATCTTTCGCCTGAATTAACATATTCGCCCGGGTTTTTCCAGCATAGTATTCTTCTGGCAATAATTCCGGCTATTTGGATTACAACAAACTTTTTACCATCAGCGCATTCTATGCCGATTGCATTTCTTTCATTTTCAGTTGATGCTTTGGGATTTCGCGCATCTAAAAATTTGCCGGGTGTATAATGCCTGTAAGCAACTTTGCCCTTAACAGGCGCTCTGTTTATATGAACATCTAATACTGAAAGAAAAATTGTTACCCTTTTTGCAGGCCCGTCAATAAAGGGAACGTGCTCAACAGAATCTATGCCTACGACTTTCCCGTCTGCCGGAGAAACAATCAAATCACTACCTTGCGGAATTTTTCTTTCCGGGTCTCTGAAAAAATATAACGTAAAAGCTGTCGCTAATAAAAATAAGCGACTGATCCACTTCTCGATTTTACTAAATACTACCGCTATAGAAAATAAAATCCCTGCAAGCTTGATTCCCTCTTTATGTATTGGACAACGCATAAATGCTCCTGTTTTATTATTGTATCAGACAGTATATAACTCATCAAAACGCAAGTCAATCAATTAAAACGAACCCTTCTTAGAACATAACGTTTAAGAAGGGTTCGCTGAATTAACCTTTAATAAGACTTATTTTTTTAACAGACCTGTTTTATTGTTGAATTCAACAATAAGTTCGTCCCAGTGATTGATAACATCTTCACTGAAAGCGTCATCCCAGAATTCGGGATCCCAGAGTTCGTTAAGTTCTTCAACGGTTCTGCCCTGCTGTTCAACCCAAGTGAAGTATTTGAAATTGTGAATGCGTTTGCGTTCAAAATATGTTAATTCGGTCATATTCTGAGTGCCTTCACCGAGCATGTATCTTTCAAATGCTGCCAAAGCAGTGCTTTCATTGAGTTTGCCATGCTGTTCGTCTTGTTCGGCAATGCGTGACAAATACATTTCTGCAGAGTCTGTGAGACATGTGAAAAGAATATCGTTTTCGTCCATTTCAAACATCTTGGCAGTTTTAACAGCAGAAATAACATTAGAAATACTGCTGATTCCCATTAGTGAAAGTTTTTCAATCATTTCTTGCTTAACGCCTGCTTTTTTAAGCATTTCGTGTCCGCCGGGAGTATTGAATACGCTCAAAAGTCTCATGCAGTTTTCATCATCTATAGCAACAACAACGTCAGTATTTCTTGCATTGTGAATCCAAGGAATATGCTTGTCGCCAATACCTTCAATTCTGTGGCCGCCAAAGCCGCAATTATAAAGAGTCGGGCACTGAAGAGCTTCAGAAGCAACAATTTTTGCATGTGGGTGAACTTTTTTGATATGATCGCCGGCTGCGATTGTGCCTGCTGAACCTGTCGCTGAAACCCAAGCTGACATTCTGTTACCGGGCTTTTTAATTTTTTCGAATACTTCAAGAGCAGCCGCCCCGGTTACGTGATAATGCCAAATCGGATTTCCAATTTCATCAAACTGGTTAAATATTACAACATCATTGCCGCGATCTCTTCTGAGTTCATGGCACTTATCGTAGATTTCTTTTACGTTAGATTCACAACCGGGAGTAGCAAATATTTCACTTGTTCCGATTTCTTTGAGCCAATTAAAGCGTTCGGGACTCATATCTTGAGGCAAAATAGCAATTGCGGGAGAATCAAGCAATGCACAGTCATAAGCACCGCCACGGCAATAGTTGCCGGTACTCGGCCATACTGCTTTTTGTCTGGTGGGATCGAATTCGCCGCTTACAAGGCGAGGAACCAAGCAACTGAACGCTGCACCTACTTTATGAGCACCGGTCGGGAAATATTTACCGACAAGCCCGATAATTCTGGCTTTTACACCTGTAATTGAGCTAGGAATTTCAACAAAATTCACATCACCATATAAACCGGTTTGTATATTGTTTTTCCATGAAATACGAAACAGGTTTCTTGAATTAACATCCCACAAGCCGAGAGGTTTAACTTCATTTTTAATTGATTCGGGAATCAAATCGGGGTTTATCATCTGAGCATAAGTCGGAATAATGATATTGCGATTTTTAGCTCTTTCAACTGTGTTCTTAAGAACCGATTCATTCACTTGAAGTTTAAACTTTTTTGCATACTTTGCCATTTCAATTTTCCTTTATATTTATATTATTGTCAGTTCCGGTAATTATTGTCAGTTCGGGTAAACGTGAGTTCCGGCTTCGCCTTTTACTGCTTTCGCCAGATTTTCGGGGTTAGTAATAATAGCGTGTTTGCCGCCCTTTTTAATAAAGTTGATTATGGCCTGGCATTTGGGCAACATTGAGCCCGGTTTGAAGTGGCCTTCTTCACAATATTTTTCAAGTTCGGCAACAGTTACTTTGTCGAGTGATTTTTGATCAGGTTTACCAAAATTCAAACAAGCTTTTTCAACCGCAGTTGAAACGATGAATACGTCTGCATTTATATTTGAAGCTAACAATGCAGATGCAAAATCTTTGTCGATAACTGCCGCAGCACCTTTAAGCATTCCATTTTCGTCTCTTACAACGGGAATTCCGCCGCCGCCTACTGCGACAACGCAGAACCCTTTTTCGGTAAGCGCTTTGATCGCATTTTCCTCAATAATTTCTAAGGGAAGGGGCGAAGCTACTACTCTGCGCCATCCGCGGCCTGCGTCTTCGACCATTTCCCATTTATCTTTGGAGATTCTTTCCTTAGCTTCTTCTTCGCTGTAGAACGAACCAATAGGCTTGGTGGGATTTTTGAAAGACTTATCATTTTTATCTACAAGCACCTGTGTAACTACAGTTACAATGGGCTTATTAATTTTGCGTTTTTTAAATTCGTTGCCAAGAGCCATTTGGAAATTGTATCCGATTGCGCCCTGAGTGTCTGCGCCGCAAGAATCTAAGGGAACACCGTGAATCTGAGTGCGTGCGATTTCGCTCCTGAGCAGAATGAAGCCGACTTGTGGACCATTACCGTGGGTTAACACGACATTATAGCCCTGTTCGATCATATCGGCCACGTGAACCATTGTTTTGCATGCTGCATCATACTGATCTGCAACAGTCTGGTGGTTTTTGTCCAAAATCAGAGAGTTGCCGCCAACCGCTACAACAGCGACTTTACCGTTAGTTGTCATATAAAAGACTCCTTCAATATTGAAGATTCATTCCTTTGATAGCAATGAATTATACTAGATATTCTGTAAAAAGCAACAATTTTAGGTTTATTGCGGAATAGTAACGTCGATTTCTGTTATTGCCCCGTTATTTAATGTTTCAAGCGGCGCATCAAACGATTCCGGGTTACCTACCACAACTACTCTGAGCGCTTCGGGCTTCAGATACTTTTGTGCTGCTGCCTTAACATCAGCTGCTGTAGTTGCTTCGACTTCTTCTTTTTGCTTATTTAAAAAGTCTTTCGGTAGCCCGAAGAAATCATAGTAAACCATTCTTTGAATGATCTGCCCTTTGCTTTCGAAGTTAAACACAAAAGAATTCAAATACCTGTCTTTTGCGCTTTTAAGCTCTTCGGCAGTTGCTTCTTCCGTTTTCATTCTTTCAATTTCTGACCTTATCAAATTTATTGCTTTTATAGTGCTTTCGCCCTTTGTGCCCACATAGCAGAAAAATTTACCCGGATACGAAATGTTTGCGCTGTAAAAGCCATAAACAGAATAGCAAAGACCGTGCTTTGAGCGCACTTCGTTAAATAATCTGCTTCCGAAGCCAACGCCCAAAATATTGTTCATCACAATACGGTGCGAGTTTTCAGGGTCTAGTGTGCTGCCGCCAATATGCCCCAAATAAACATTCGACTGCTTTGAATCAAGACGCTTCACTAATCCTACCCTCTGGTCGAATTTATAATCAACCTTCGGAAAATCAGCTATCTTTTCGGTTCCTTTTTTCCAGTCTCCAAAATATTTCTTTATAAGCGCAAGCATTTCTGCGCTGTCAAAATCGCCCCAAACAGCCAACTGCACATGCTCAGGCCGGCATACTTTTTTATGAAAATCAATCAAATCATTGCGAGAAATGGCGCCTAATGTCTTATATTCAGCGTAACGTGCGTATGGAGAATCACTGCCATAAATCATTTTGCCAAACTCTCTGCCTGCAATGCTTGCGTCATTGTCGTTTCTGCGCGAGATTCCGCTTTTATACGCAATCATTGCCTGTTCAAAGCGTGCTTCATTATATCTGGGTCTGCGTATGACCTCTGCCAGCAGCTCAACAGAAAGCTCTTTTTTTGTGCTTAGCATCATCAAGTCAACGCCGCTTGAAATAACATCCGCATAGGAATTAAGCGATGCCCCTAACCCCTCAAGCATTTCGTCTAATTCGTCCGGCGCCCATTTTTGTGTGCCGCCATCACGCATTAAATCACCCATAAGATCGCCTAACCCGATTTTATCGGCAGGTTCTAGGTATGACCCCCCGTGAATACGCGCACTCGCTTCAATAAGAGGCAAAGTCTTGTCTTCGAGCAAATAAATGCGCATTCCATTGTCTAACTGTATTTTTTTAATGTTAGGCAATTCAATTTTATTTAAAGCAGGAAACTCTAATGAATTCAAATCTATGCCGAAAATTACATTTCCCGACAGAAACAATGAAATCAGTGCTATGAAAAATACTTTATGATTGAATTTCATCATTTTTCTTCCTCCTGTGCTGTTTCTAATACGGCCAAAGTTCTGCCGGTCTTTATAAAATATTTCTTCGCAACCCTTTGTATATCTTCGCAAGTTACCGCGTTAATTCTGTCCAGTTCGCCGAATAAAGCACGCCAATCACCCCATATCTGATTATACTGCGCCAGATTTTGAGCCAGTCCCATATTGTTCTTAAGTCCTGCAATTATAGCCGTCATTGTCTTGGTCTTTACTCTTTCAAGCTCTTCAGGGGTAACCAATTCATTCTTAATCTTTTCAATTTCTTCTAATATAATCTTATCGCATTCATCATTCGACCTGCCCTGCGCCGGGTAGCAGAACACAACCGCCAAACAAGGGTATTTGCTTCCGGGCCAACCGCTAAATGCACTCACAGAAACCGCAGCCTTTTCGTCTCTGACCATTCTGCGATAAAGTCTTGAAGTTCGCCCGTCGCCCAATATTGCACTTAAAGCAGACAATGCAGGCATATCTTTATCTGTTTCGCCGGGAATATGCCAGCCCATCAACATAATAGGCTGCGCTTTGTCGGGCATAACAACCCGTCTTTCACATATTTGCGTTGGCTCAACTGTAGCAATTCTCTCCGGTTTATATTTAGAGGGAATTCTGCCCCAGTATTTCTCTGCCAATTCGAAAACTTTTTCGGGCTTAACGTCGCCTACGATAGCCAAAGTAAGACTATTAGGCCCGTAATATTTATTGAAAAACTCTTTTGCAGCCTTTCTCGAATAATTTTGAATATCAGATGCGTGACCAATAAGGGGAATACCATAAGGATGCGCCTTAAATGCAGTGCTCAAAAATTCTTCTAACAATCTGCTCATCGGCCTATTTTCGACGGTCATGCGGCGCTCTTCGGCCACAACTTCGCGTTCGCGATACATTTCTCTCAAACGGGGGCGCAAAAAACGTTCTGATTCAAGCGCCATCCATAATTCAAACTTGTTCGATGGCAGACTGACCATATAAGCAGTTTGGTCTTTTGACGTAAAAGCGTTCAGTCCCTCAGCGCCTTCGTTTTCAAGTTTATTGGCAAAATCATTCGGCACTACCAGCGCATAAGCATCTGCAATAGCTTTATCGAAGTCTTTTTCAAGACGTTCTAATTTCTTTTTGTCAGCCTTAGCACCTTTAAGGCGTTCAATACGAAGCTGTTCAAAAATCGCATCTTCTTTGGCCATCAAAAGAACTTCTTTGGCCGGATCTGTTGTACCAATTTCGTCGGTACCTTTAAACGCCATGTGCTCAAACATATGAGCTATTCCGCTATAGCCCTTGGGGTCGTCTGAACCGCCCACATCTGCCCAGGTTATCATCGAAACAACCGGAACATCATGACGCGGCAGCACGATTATCTTTAAACCGTTTTGCAGCGTTTTTTCAACAACAGATTTTTCTAACTGTGAAAAATCAAAAACCGACCCGTAGGTCAAAGAACAGACGGCCAGCATAAAAATGACCGCAAATAAGCCCTTTAAAGGTCTATTCATATTACCATTCCACTCCTTGAAAAAAATTTCTCGGTCATTCTAGCATTTTTTTTAAATTATGGGTGAAAAATTATAAACTTCTGCCGAAAAGGTTGCGTGGTTGAATAATCAATTTTCAATCCCAAAAATTATTTTCTCTTGCGGCGGGAACTTGACCCACCGTCGCAAAGGCGAAAAGGACTCTCTATGTCTCTAGCGATTAAACATCGTTCCGGAGAATTGACACATTGAAAGTCGTTAGGTAAAAGGTTAAAGGTTAAATAAAAGGACCGCTAAAAAGCGGCCTTTTATGTTTTAGCCCGCTTTGTTTTTGCTTGAAAAATCAAAGATTAAAATGTACTATAAAACCTGTGCTTATTTCATACAACAAACTCAAGCTAAAAACAGGACAATATGAATAACGAAATAAAATGGGAACTTGGCAGCGATAACGGTATGCCAATGACTTTACACGAAAAAGGTCTTGATCTCAAAGGTGCTTCCGCATTCTTTTTTTATGTTTCAGGTTTAATAGCCATGTCATCTATGATATGGGTCGTGGTTTTGTCACTTAAAATGCTTCAATACTCTCGAACCCAACCTGACCTGCCCTCTTACTATGTGCCTATAGCCGTGGCTTGCATTTTTTTAAGCTTATTCTTTATAAAGACATTTTACACCCTCTTCAACAACAGAAGAAAATACCGCAAAGACGTTACTATAGCAGATGGAACGGTAGAATACAAAGAAACCTCCCATACAGGCGTCGTTGAATGGAAAGAAAAAGTTAAAAAATTTGAAGAAGTTGGTTTGCGACACTACACTTACAGAGGCGTTGATTCTTGGTTCATCGCTCTCGTTCATTCAGACAAAAACAAAAGCATACCCTTGTTCGCCCCTGATTACAATTCTAAGTCGGCCTCAGAAAGTGATAAAAGAGAGTTATTGGCCAAATACGGCACACTATTAGGCATGATCACCACTTATCAAGAAAAAACATCAGAAATAGGAAAAAAAGAATAAATGTACCAATCAAAATTTTTGCTTAATCGCCAAAAAATCATTAACGCCGCCGACATTGCACCCGCAATTGCCAAATATTTCGAATATCTACCTCAAACACAGCGCAAATTCATATATCGTATGGAATGGTACCGCATTGGCGTGGTTGTTCCCTTAATTGTATATTCTGAAAAACAACCTTTGATGCAGATGTTCAAAGAATGCCAAATGTATGAGCTTAAAGAACTTAAAGAATTACCCGAAAACGGCACAGAAGTTAAGTTCAGCATATTCGCTATTCCTTCAAGAAGCAAAAAGGAATATGACGAAGACAAACTAAAAAAATGGTTCGACAAAAAAATTGCTGGCGCCGCCGAAGTTACAGAATACGAATTCGGACCTAACAATTGCCTTTACTCACAAACAGACGAAGGCAACACACACAGTCAAACCTATACCATCAAAGGGAAAATGAAAATTGTCGACAGACCGACACTCGAAAAATTAAGACGAAAAGCCGTCGGTTTCGGTGCAGAGCTTGGTTGTGGGCTGCTCTTTATCGAAGAAGCCTGATTCATCATCAGACTTATTTCATTCAACGGCAGAAGAGAAAATTTGAAAAAGGAAATTTGAGATGTTTCAAAAAATACTGTTATTTTTCTTTGCTTTAGTCATTGCCGAGATGCTTGGAGTTAATATAAGCTTACCATTAGTTATTTTTCTCGTTTTGCTTTATGCAGCCTATTACTTTGCATGGCGCCATTTTCGAGAGCTCACTTTCGATAAATTAGCAAAAAAGCTGAGCTTTTCAAGAATTGAAGAATCAACAGTTGGCCCCATTATTACATCAGCAAAATTAAGCCTTTTCAGAAATTCTGATTGTAAAGCATCACGTGCAATCGGAGGCGAACAAAATAAAATCACGGCTATTTTAGCCGACCTCGTTATATCTACCGATACAGGAATTAAAGGCGGTGACAGATATGGGCGCCACAGAAATTCACCTATAAACATTACATCAGTTGCGAGCTGCTGCATTATCATAGACCCTAAAATGAACCTCCCCGTTTCGAGCCTTTACGACGAGACTATCTGGGAAAAAGTCGTCGCTGCAATAGGCGGACAAGACATAGATTTCGATGATGACCCCGCTTTTTCTTCCCGATTCACTCTTCAAGGCCCCTCAGAGGTAAATGTCAGAGATTTTTACAACAAAAAACTAAGAAACAAACTTCTGCAAATAATTCCCGGCAAATTTGCTCTTGAAACTTCTGAAGATCGCATAATAGTCTATACCAAAGGGCACGCCTCAGCAAGAGAGCTTGAAGCCTTAGCAGACACAGCCCTGGGAGCTTACAAAATATACAAAGAAACTGCTTTAGAATGTTTTACCTGTTGAAAATCGCAGGAAGCTAACTATAATGCAGAAAAATGATAATTTTTTTTGAAACCTCGAAGAAGAGTTTACAAACATGATAATAGTATCTATAACTAAGTGAGCTAAAAAATGCCTAAAGACGGAATAAACATTATCTTTATCGTAATTTTTGAATTGTTTTTTTTGATATTATTTATAATTGAGCTTGTAAAAGCATTCAAAAGAATAAAAACGATGACAGATACCCCTACCTCGCCTGTTTCGCTTCTCGGCAGATATAATCCGGGCGACATCGTTGAAATTAAAGCACGAATTGTAGACCAAGAAATCCTTCCTTCACCTTATTTTAAACAAGCATGTATATTCTACTATGCGCGCGATTTTACCGTTATCACAAAAGGAAGCGGCAAGCACAAAAGTGTTTATGAAGAAACAAGCGAAGTGTTGTATTCCGAGAATTTTCTAACTCTTAAAGATAGAACCGGCTCTGTTAAAGTAGATCTTAAAGATTTTGAATACAAAGAGTTTTGCAAATATAAGAAAAAACTTGTATACGGCGAAAGCACATTATTCAGAATTTTCGGCTTTGGATCATCATCTCAGAGATTCCGCGAAGAATATGTTTTACCGCCAACTTCTCAAATGATTTATGTTCTTGGCACCTTCAATCGAAACCTCGAAGAAGAGTTTATAACAGGGAATGAAAACGACAAAGCCAAATGTGTTTTTTCTACAAAATCAGAGGAAAAAATCCTATCAGAAACTTGGATTCGCCTTACCACATGCTTTATTATATGGATCGCCTTATCAATATTCGTGTATCATATTTTTTAGCGGTCGTTGCAAAAATACTTGTATCCAAGTTAGAAATGCTTTCCGTCTCTTCATTATTCTTCTTTCTTTTCACCAGATAAAATACTCTGAATAAAAATTATTAAACCTGAAAAATATCATATTCTCAGTTTAAACGATATAACAACCATAAGGTTGAACCAACCCCTTGTAGCCCAAGGCAACCTGCCTTCGGTCTCAATCCCCAACTTATCTTATTCTATGTCGCTTTCCCTTAATCTGATCTGTTCTATTTCAATGCGGCCCTGGCCGAAAGTAACACTGCGCCCACATCTTAAGGTTTCGCCTGCGTTAATAAGCTCAATAAATGGTTTTATCGGACCAACATACTTGGCACGGCCTTTGATTCCGGAAATTGGAATACGCCGTTTTTGTCTGGTCGAGTATCTTTCCCAATATATGGGTTCAGCCTCTATGAGCTTAGTCTGAACCTGTGCTGCAAAACGTGCTATTTTGCCAAAGTCCCAGTCAATGGTATTACCCTCTGATGCCTCAAAAACACTGTATCTCCGCATCAGTGAACCGACAATTCTTCCAAAATCAGGCTTCGTAGTTATTTTACCTGTTTCAATGTCTTTGAACGCAACCGGAGACGCAAAATTTATTGTTAATTCGCAATTCGACGACATTGATAAGTCAGGAGCAGAAATTTTTAATTCAGACGTTTCGGGAATACGAAAAGAATCCTGGTCAATTGCCCAAACCAATTCATTCGTCGATGCATGCGTAATTTTCTTTAATTCACATGGAATTTTTGCATTGGTTAATCCTAATTTACCGGCTGTCTGCACAGCAGAAATAAGATTTTTGGCAGATGAAACCGCAATACCAAAAAGACTCACAACAAATGCGAATGTCTCACCGGCACTAATTGGCTCATTCCCATTAAATTCAGCATCAATAACCATCATATGCGGCAAGTCTGACCCGGAATATTGAAAATCATTTGATAAATGGCTCTTTGAAGTTTCATAACATAATGCGTATGCACATTGCACATTTGCAGAACAGTCTTTGCATTTTGCCTCTAAATACATGTCGTTTTGCTGAACGCACTCTAACTGCTTCAGTTTATAACCCAACGCACCTCTGAATGTATTCACAGGATTATCAGGAAAAACAATATTTTCAGTGGCTTCAAAAGCGAATCTCAACTTTAGATAACGCACATTTCCCCCAAAAAGGACAATTTTCTACACCGTTACCAACAACATCTAATACTAATACCATTTTGCATAATATATCAAATTATTTTAGTATTTTTTATCGTTTTACGTTGTCAAAAAATTTATCCTTCAAGCTCACTGATGGCGACCTTCCTAATGTTAAATAGCTTGTTAAAATCTGAAAGCCTGATTTTTATCGCATTTAAAAACTGATCGTTCTCCCTGACATCAAACGGTATCGGCCGCGTTATAAAAACCAAATACATACCAAATGCCACAAAAAGCTTGTAATTCA
>JAQVCG010000088.1 GCA_028689875.1 Candidatus Rifleibacteriota bacterium
TTTTTGTCGGTTATATGCGGTTGTAACGTCTTTGTATAAGCCCCTTAGATACTTTTTTACATTCTGGCCAAACTCATTTACCATCTGGCGCGCCCATTGAGCAAAATGCTTTGTGCTTGAAACTAATTTTTTTACGCTCCTCGAGGAGGCAAAAATCTCTATCCCCCTACGAACCACCTTCGCCGCCTGCTTAAGCCCCTTAGCCGCATATTCCGCTACCAAATACTCTACTGAATATAACTTAACATCCTTATCTATCTTCTCGCCGCTCTTAGCTTTTTCAGCCGGCTTGACACCACCCCCGCTGCTTGGTATACTTGGATTGAGCCTGTTGGAAGAGAGTTTGTCATCTTCTTTGCTGATGTTATCAGTTTCAAGAGTGTCTATCGTCTTCTTGGACAGGCTCTCTTCTTTTTCATAAGCACTTAACAACCATTTTTTCTCATTTTGGAAATAATTTAAACTTACAATCCCCTTAAATTTTTGTGATTCCAATACCACACGGTTATCGCTTTTTTGCTTTATTTCTGTGTCGTCTAACACCTTTTGCAAATTTTCTACAACCTCTGGGTGAAATTTAATTATTTTTGATAAGCCGAAACCATCTCCACGACCAGTGCCCTCTTTACCCCAAACTAAATCAATGGCTCCAATATCTTTATGATGAAGCACTCCGGGCACTTCTCCCGTTTTTTCTTTACTTAAAATCTTAATGGCACCCTTTAAATCATTACTGTATTCATCAAAAATGGGTCCAAAATCGCCTGTTTTTCTTTCTGATACAGCAGGCTTATCTTCTACCTTCTTAGCTTTTTCAGCCTCTTTAGGTTCCTCAATGAGCTTCTTTGCTTTCGCTCTAGCAGCTTCATGGTATGCTTTCCGCTCCGCTATATACTTGTCTATACCCTCTCTAAAATACTCTTCTATCACGCCAAGAGCTTCTTTTCGCCTTAGCCTTTTACCTATGAATGACTCAAACATAACCCTTGCGGCTTCGTCACTCCGAGTGTCAACCCTATAATATGCCTCTATATCCTTAGACTTTATGCCCTCCAATAACTTATTAGCTTTAGCCAGTGTGCTCTGTCCTATATATTTTTCTCTATAAGCGCGCTCAACATATTTCCTTAACATTTTCTTTTCTGCATCGGTTCTACCAGAGGATTCTATCTTCGCAAGTGCTTCTTTTAATAAGTCCTCTCTACGCTCACTTTCATATTCTAGAATCGACCCACCGCTTACCTTCCTAGCTTTTTCTGCCCCCTTGACACCACCCTCGCTGGTTGGTATACTAGAGGTAGCAGAAGTTTCTGCTTTCTGAAAAGCCTCTTCTAAGTCGGAAGTTCCTCTTATGGCCCGCATAGGGGCTTTTCTATTTTTTGGGGTTTCGGTTTTTTGCTCTAATTTGACTTCCTCTTCAGGGCTTGCTATAATAGAGGTAGAAGCTCCTTCTACTGATTCTAGCAGCGACTTTCGGGGTCGTGACGTTTCGGACGTGTGCTGTTGCGTAGAGGGAGCCTTCTTTTTCCACATGGTCGCTAAAGCAAGCTTATTTCTGCTAGGTCGATATTCTTCAAGGAAAAAGATATGACCGTTAATTCGTTTTTTATACTGAATAACTTCATGTCCTAATTTGTTTAGGCCTTGCAGTTTTTCAACACTGTCGTAGTTGCCCAAAACATCTGCTATCTTTTCCAAATCTTCCGATGTTATTGGAATTTGCCCACGTTGGTGTTCACTCTCATGCCCATGCCCATTAAAAGCATGTCTTACCCCATCAGAATCAATCATATGCACAGTGTTCTCATCTATGGCTAAGCCTGTTTTTGCTGATAAGTGTGCTGCTTCTTCTGCTGTAACTCGGCTAATATCATGCCAAACCTTGCGGCCTTTATTTTCTTGGTCTGTTGCGGCTTCGTAGACTTCTTTTATGCTATTAACCTTTTGAGGGCGATTAGACATATCCTTAGTCGGCTTACTTGCTCCTATAGAGTCGGTTTTAATGTCTTTTATGCCGCCTATATGTTCGCGCTGCATTTGCGCAGCGGCCTGATTCTTCATTTCTCTCTGCTTGAATTGTTCACCTGCTACATCGGGTGCTACAATAAAGCCTTTGCCCGAACTATGGGGCAAAATAACCATATCCGCTTTAAAACTAGATTTGTCTATAAACTTCTTTGCTATTTCAATACTTGGAAAAGGTTTGCCGTTTTTAAGACCAAACCCGCCATCTTCGTTGATTCGTGCTTCTAGGTCTTGAATCTTGTTTCTGTCTCTTAAAAGCTGTTGGGCAGTTTCTAAAGGGATAACAGACTCGTCGCCTTGCATTGTCGCGCGAATAACTGCATTCGCATAATCTTGTAATTGGGGTTTTTGGTCTGGCGACACTCTTTTTTCAACCGCTTGCGCAGCTGAAACATGAGAACTAGCCGGGTATATCAAAGTATCATTGCGTTTGCGCTGTAAACTAATTCCTGAGCCTCTATAATCACTCTCTGTAGTTGGCTTCCAGGGCGTTTGTGATTCCGGCATAATCTCTGCTTCTCTACCCTTAAGAGCCGCGAGGTTCCCGGATAGTTGGCCGGCCATATTTTGGCGAATCTCTTCTTCTTTGGCGCGATTCATTTCTTCTTCGCTGATAAGTATTTCTTCTTTACGGCGTGCTAACTCTTGCTTTTCTTCAAGTGAAGTCTGTTTGCTTTCGATAGCATTGTCTATTTTGTCTATCGTGGTTCTTGCGCCGCCGTATAACGCACCAACGCCTGCACCTATCACAAATTCTTCGCCAAGTTCTTTAAGATATCCCAAATTGGCCATTTCTTGAATAGAGCTGTTTAATGCCGTTTCTGCGTCGTTATTAGCAAGGTTTTTAGTTAGAATTGTAACGGGGCTTTGCAAGACTTCTTCCAAACCCTCTCCTAGGGAATCGCCTAGAGGGGTATCTTTGAACAACCTCTTAGCAACTATTGCGGCGGTCTTAGCGGGCCCATATCTTTTATTGAATGCTGCTATTCTTTTTAGGGTGTCTTTTGCAAATAAGCCAGTTAAGAATTTCCCTTTGCCCTTTGTTACCAATGACACGGGCGAAAGACCGAAGCCAGTTTCAATTCCTCCGTGCAATAAGCTTCCTGCGACAATAGGCAATACAGACTTCGGCAAAATTGGATTACCATATTCGTCAAAGGTTGTGGATTCTTTGATAATCTCAGGGGCTGACATACCTAAACTTGTTCCCGCTATTTCTATTGCCTTGAGTGCTTTACTACCTGCCCCCAACTTTGCCGCGCCGCTTAACAATGACCCGGTGCCAAAACCGGTAGCAACCATTGGAACAGCGTTTTCTGCTGCCGCACCGAATATTTTTTCCCCCCACCCGGCACCTTCATCGGGGGGTGGTAGGAAAATAGCCGCGTTTTCTTCTTGATTTTGCGCGTATCTTGTTAATGCGCTTCCGGCGCTTTTTGCCCCAAGTCTGTCAAGAGCCAAACCCGATATCCGGGCAGTAGATGTAGGCAATGAGACCGTTCCGCGAATCAGATCACCCAAGACATTTACAACGGGATTTCTTTCCTGCCGATATTTTTGCGATAATTCTTGAAGCTGTTCATCCTCTTCTTTTATCGCGTTTAAACCTTCGACTCTGCTTTGGGTCTGTTCTTTTTGCGATAAATGTTCATAGATTTTTTGAAACTTTACACTAGCATTATACTGGGCAACGGGGCTCATCTGTTCCCATTTGCCGCTATCTCGTAATTCTCGTAAGTTCTTCGTGAATTGGTCTAATGTCAGATTGTCTAATTTATTTTGCACTTGTCTGTCTCCCTTATCTAACTTGCTGTCCGTAGTTCGCGCCGTAACTTCCTAAGAAAGGTTTTCGCAAATTCTTAAGTGCTTTTGAACTGACGGGCGGCTTAAGGTTGTCGTTTTTGTATGAGAGTTGCAGGTCATCAAGTGCGGGAAGCTTAGAGCGCAGAACAAAATCAAGTGCATCCTGCTCTTGCATTAAATCTTCCTCGGAAGGATTTAGCCCAAAAAGCTCCTTTTGCATTTGTTCTGCTCTTTTTTGCAGCAAATTTAAAGTTTTTGGATCAAGAGAACTGCCAACTACTTCGCCCGAAACAGGGTCTACGCTCCCTTTACCTTCGCTAATTGTTTCTCTCAATGCTTTATAAAGTGCTAAGTCAGAGGCACTATTGTTTCCGCTTCGTAGGGCCTTAGATCCTTTTAATTCGCTATTAGTATTGTCTCGTAACGATGGTAAACCATACGCTTTTGCTATAACTTCGTATGCGTAGTCAGGGAGTTTTGCTTCTTGAGACAACATAGCGCCTATACCAATCTGCTTTTCTCTTTCAGCATCAAGCTGTTGTTGTTTGATTGCTTGATTTTCTTTAAGCTCTTTCAAGGCTCTTGGCCTTAAAATATTCTCGTATCTTTTATCCTGCATAGAATTTCTAATTTCTATATCTTGCAACGCCGCTTGCCTTAAGCGTTCTTCCTCTTGCTGCTTAAGAGCCATTAAACGTCTTTCCTCTTTCAAGGCTCTGCGGTCCTGCAAGCCCTGATTAAGTCCTGATAATATTGCGTTCGCAAAAAAACTTGTTGTTTCTCCGGCCATATTAAAAGCCTCCATATCTGAATTGCAGATTATCTAAATAGGAAGTATCAGGTTTCTGCACTAAATAATTTCCAGTCACTCCCGCAGCGGTTCCCACAGGATTGATGTATCCACTGATTACGGTTCCTAATAAATTGCCGAGAGGGCTGCCGCTTCTTGCTTTTTGTTGGGCTATGCCACTAAGTTGATTGATGTAGTTAGTTCTGGCCGCATCGTTACCATAACCATAAGCGCTCATTATGTTGGCTAAAACACCTTGATTAAGCCCTGACATTGTATTGTAGCTTTGCCCTTGTGTATTAGCTATGTTAGCAAGCCGCTGTCCTTGTAGCTGCGAAATACCCCTGCCCAAGTTAGCTTGATTGTTTACGAGCGCACCAATATCTACTCCGCTAGTAATTCCTCTGTTTGCCATGCTTTGATTAACTTGATTATTAGCGTTTAGCAATCCTCTTTGTAATTGGCTCAAGCCCTGATTATAAGTGAGTTGAGGTAAACTGCTTAATGAGTTAATGTATTTGTTAGCCCAAGAGCGATTTAAGTCATTTGTGATGCCTGCTTCTGAAATCATTTTCTGCTTGTCGCGCTCTTGCTCGCTCATTTGCTGCTGTGCTAGCTTGTTAGCGTCTCTTCGTTCGCGCCAACCCGGATCAGTTAAGTCTTTAACAAATTTTGATAATGAAAATGCCATATTACAAAAGACCTCCTTGTCTTAGCATTGCTGCCATTCTCTCAACTTCCGCAGCTAGAAGAGCAATCTGTTTTTCCAGTGAAGATAATTTATTAAGAATTGTTTGTGTATCACTCATGCCATCAGTCCCCAATCATAGATTTTCGCGCCCTCTGCACCGATAAATCTGACAGAGAAAGAGTTGTATCGGGTGTCTTTAACGTTGGTAGCAACTACTTCAATGTTTTGCGTGTTAAATTCCGCTGACGTTAAAAGTTTCCCGTCGCCTAAAAACTCTATCTTGAATTTGCCTAGACCCCTAACCCATAAACCCTTGTTATACTGGGTTAATCTAGGATTAACAGACTTGTTTCTTACAAATTCTTTTGTCCGATAGACAAAGCATTTGTCTGTTCCGTATCTTAGAGATGCATCATAAATGCAGTAGCCGTTTAAATACGTGTCGTATACGATGTTAAAAATCTTTGTCTCTGATGTAAAATCGCCTGTCTGCCTGCAATCAACAATTTCAGCTACATAAAAACGGTTATCAATTACTGCGTTTCTATTTGCAAAAGCAGCAGAAGAGGCACCCGTAAACCAAGTTCCTGTGTTAAGTGTGTCTTTTATTTTAAGCCCAATATCTACTGCACGAAGACCGCTAAGCTGTAAAACACCTCTGCGCCTGTTTGCGTCCGAATCCCCATTAGACCACATTGCAAACAATTGACCGGCTATCGACTGCCCTGTATTTCTAGCTATTAACCCTGCATTGTAATCAACTTTGCCAACCGAAAAGCCTATACCTGAACCATAGATGATATAAATTTTTTGAGTAGTAAGGATTGCTAAATACTCGTTATGAGATGCAAGCCCAACAATTGGATAATCAAAAACAAAAAAATTCTGTGCAGGAAATTCATTGTGTTGTGTCGGCTTAGAGTAATAAAGGATTTTTGAGCTATCACCAAGTGCTATGAACAAGCTTTCTTTGTGCGTGGCAATTGAGATAACCTGCTGAGAATCCAAAGGAAAATCAGTGTTTCCTTCTGTGGGCAAAACTTCGCCTAATTGAAGGTCTGTAGTGTCGTCATAAAAAGTATTGCTCACACTACCATTCAACACCTTTGACAATAAATATTCGGAACCTCCAAACGGGATTCGGTAAACCTTTATCTGCAAATTAGGGAAAGCATCTAAAATAGATTGCGGTGCTGCTAATGATGCAAATTTTATGAATGCTGTGCCGGGACCGTTATTTAAATATGCTTCAGTTATTTCAACATTGTTAAATACCGGCGGAGATTCCCAACCTGTGTAAGCGTCGAAATAAGTTATTGCATAAAAGAAAATCCCCGCAGTCTTAAAAATGCGGTTTGGGGAAGTGTATTTGTGGAAGACTATGCCAAGAATGTAAGTCCCGCCCGGATCATTTGCAAGTGTTAAAATAATTTTCCCAGCATCACTACTTCCCGCTGCACCTGCAAACCAAGAATAATCCTCCGAG
>JAQVCG010000089.1 GCA_028689875.1 Candidatus Rifleibacteriota bacterium
AATAAGAGGTTGTTAATGTTTAAAAAAGTAATGTTTTTAGTTTTCTTTTGTCTTTTCTCTTTTCCGTTGTTTGCATTTGATGCCGACGAATTTGAAAAATCTTTAAAAGATTTGGCAGACCAAATATCTCAAACTGCCTACGCAGTTAGCGAAAGACCTGAAAGCGCTGAAAATCCGGCTTTTGAAGGCGCACTAGACCGCACTGATAAAGCTCAGAAGCAACTTAGCGGCATTATAAATAAAATCAGCAATAAAAAAGACTTTGAAACCGCTGAAAATATACTTAATCAATTTGCCGAAAAATCGACTTTAAGGGCTCATTCAGCTGCAATTGCTCAAAAAATGCTAAAACAAAGAGCTAATTTCATTTTCATAGACGAAGGAAAAGAAATCTATTCAGTAAAAAACTCAGACAAGCTGAATCTTGCGACTGCCCCTTCCGAACTACTTAAAAAAAGACAAAAAAGACTTATAACAATCGAAACACCAATAGCAGAAGCAGTAATATGCGTTGAAGACACCGACAAACTCAGAAGAGTTAACAACTTAAACAAAATTTTTGAAGCACACAATTGCAAAGTAATCTCAAAGAACACAAACAAAAAGGATAAAAAAGACTTATATTGCTTTTACTTTTCAGGCAAAAAATACGTTCTCGACGTATTACTGGGACACTACAAAGGCTCTGTTGTTAACAGCGATTTAAAAGCATTCGTAAAAATAACAACAGGCGGTTTTTGGTCTGGCAAAAAGAATTACACCTTTGAAATAGCCCCTGCAGGCCGAAACACCTCTGTAATGGGAGAACTTTCGTGGTATAAATCAGTAATCGTAGAAGACCCCACAAAATATTTGTCGGAAAATCATTATTCAGACCTCGCAAAACTTGGCTCACTAGAAACTGTGGCGGGCAAACAAAAGTTGCTGCTTAAAAATGCAGTTGCAGAAATTTCTATTTCTGCGAAAAGACACAGCATTTCAGAAGCAATTTACTTTTCCAAAAAAGATCTCGGCGATCTTTATATTGACGCCCAATAAGAACGGAGCCAAAACATGTTAAATACAAATAAAAATTTATATATTAAAATTACTTTAGCATTTTTACTTACCCATTCAATAACCTTTGCAGCCTCTGTAAGCGACATTGAAAAAATTGAAAAAAACTTAATTAAAACAGAAACAGAACTTTTAGCTCCTGAATTAAGACTTGATGAGCTTTTCACAGAAAGAGCAAAATATGACGGAATCGGCGGTTGGTTCCAAAATAGCAAAAAGAAAGCAATTGAAGCAGAAATTGCAAAAGAGCAAGAAAAAGTAAACGCACTCACAAACGAATTGAAAAATCTGAATAACCAAGTTCAAGAAATGGTTTACGAGGTTGCCCAAACCTATGAAAGCCAAAAAGATTATGAAAAAGCAATAGAATATTACCTTAAAGTGACAAATCGAACAGACCAGGTTCGACAAAGAATAGCTGTGTGTTTTAAAGCTCAAAAAAATTACATGCAGGCAATTAAATGGTATCTCGAAATGAAACGCACTGATAACGTGCTAATCGAAGTAGTAGATTGCTGTAAACTTGACGGTAAAGATAAAGAAGCAATTTATTGGCTTTTTGAAATTCTTGAACCTTTAAACGATAATAGCGCTGAAAACACAGCATTTAAGCTAATTGAAGAATACAAATACCAAAATCTAAAAATTGATTATCCAAACTTCTTCGAAAGACTTTCAAAAATCTATATCTCAAAAGCTTTTAATAATTATCAAAAGAACCCCACACAAGCAAACGCTGACTATAAAAAAGCAGTGGCACTATTATGCGAAGAAACAAATGATCCTGAATCATCGGTAAGCATGAAAATTGTGAATTCTTATCAAGACCTCTACACAGAAGCACTTGAAATACTTGCCAAACAAAGAGAAGCCGCTGAAAGAAATTTCCAAGACAAAATTAATGATGCCAATGAAGCTATAAGAGAAGCTGAACACAGACTGAGAAGAGCAGAACGTGACGCTGAAAGGCATTACCAAGACACCCTTAGAAACGCAGAAGATAGTGTTAAGCGCGCACAAAAAAGATATAGCGATATAATGGCTAAACCTGAAGCCACCCAACAAGAGAAAGACAACGCAAAAAGACTTGTTGATTCAGCCGAAAGAGAGCTGCAAAGAGTCAGAAACGGCAGATTTGAAATCGTAAGAAATTATATAAGACCCTACGAAAGAGAATTAGAATCAGCCAAAAGAGAAAAATATGATCTTGAACGCGACAAGATTCAAATTATCGAAAATTTCATCGCACCATATAAGAAAAAAGCAGAAAGCACTAAAAAATTATTGCAAATGGTAAAAACTCTGCATATCAATAACTTCTAATATGCCTTTAAAGTTGCTTTTTTAACTTTTTACTGGTAAAATCGCCTATATGATAGACATATTTAGACGAAAAACCTGTAACGAGTCAGAGGCAGAAAACGCCGCAATAATTCTCGAAAATGAAACATTAAAAAAACAAATTCAAGAGTTGCTGACTCTTGATGAAACGGGCGTATTTGCTGAGCTAGACCAACTGCTTAAAATAATTCTTAATAAAGCATTGGTTATTTGCGATGCAAGCGCCTCTTTCTTTTCCCTTATGGGCGAAGACCCGACTAAGCTCAATATAAGAATAAACAATTCTGTTACTCTAGAAGAACTTGAATCACTTGCTAAAAAATTTACGATAGAATATATAAAATGGACAGAAACTGAAGCAGAAGTCATCGAAATTAATAGTTTTGTGTTGCTTCCGCTTGTAAGAAGACACAGAATGATAGGCCTTATCGGACTTAAAATCGATAAATCATCGGTCAACAATTTGCACGATTTATTACCTTTGCTTGCTTCAAAATCTGCCGCTTCACTTGAAAGCGCAATGTTATATGACAAAATGTTTCAAAGACTTCTGGTCTTGAGTAACGTATTTATACTCGGCAAAGAAATTGTATCAAACATTGAGTTAAAATCACTTGTAGACAAGTTCTTATCTATCGCAAGTGACGGCACCGGAAGCGAAGTTGCGGGCCTATTTCTTGTAAAAGGCAGAACAGACCTACCATATTTTACCAGATTGCAAAAAAATAACTGCAACTTAGATTTTGCACCAAATACCCTTGACGGCTATACAGAGCTTATACAAGCAGTAAGAAGTGAAGGTAAATTAAGAATGGAAAACAACCTCGAAAATACTGAGTTTGCAGAGTTCGAAGTTGATAAAGTTCCGGGTACAAAGCTAAGAAACACACTGGCAATGCCATTGAAAACGCCGGATAAACTGCTGGGTATAATACAAGTTGCAAACAAACTTAACCGAGGGAATTATTCCTCAGAAGATATTGACCTGCTTAATATCTTAAGCGGGCAATTGGCATTTGTAATACAAAACGCAGACCTGTTTTCAAACCTACAAAAAGCATATATCGACACATTATCTGCTCTAACAGGGGCAATAGATGCAAAAGACAGTTATACAAGAGGGCACTCCGAAAGAGTGACCGAACTTTCAATAAAACTTGCCGAAGAATGCGATGTTCCAAATTCTGAGATCGAAAACATTAAGCTTGGCGGATTGTTACACGACATAGGAAAAATCGGAATCCCCGAAGCAGTTCTTAACAAACCCGGAAGACTAAACGATGAAGAATTTAATATAATTAAATCCCACCCGGACCTCGGATTACACATATTAGGAAAAGTGGAATTCCTAGAACACATAGTTCCAATAATCAGGCATCACCACGAAAGATACGATGGAAAAGGCTACCCCGGCGGCCTTAAAGGCGACAATATACCCCTTCTGGCCAGAATCGTCAGTGTAGTTGACACGTTTGATGCCATGACCACGAATCGACCCTATAGAAAAGCTCTAACAATAGAAGAATCTTTAGTGGAAATAGATCGTTGTAGCGGAAGCCAATTTGACCCCGAAATTGCAAGTAAATTTATAAAAATGGTAAGAAGAGATGGAATACATTTCGATTTTGGCGATATGAGCTTGCCACAAACCTACGAGACCATACAAGCCAGAGCCAAAGGTAATTAAAATGAACGTTTATCGTGATTCAAAGGCAATAGAAAAACTCTTAGCCATAGTAACTGTACTTACCCTAATAAGCTTTGCATATTACTTTACTCTCTCTGAAACAGAAGAACTGGAAGCCTCTTATAAAACTAGAAGAGTAATGTTAACAAAAATGCTTGGCAGAGAAATAGCAGACTACCTCGAAAAAAGAATTGAAATAACTCCGAGGCTTTCTAACTTTTTGGCTGAGGAGGGGGTTGCATACGCTGCAGTGCAACAACCCGACGGTTCTATAATTGCAAAAGGCGAAAACTATGCCATACCTTTAGGAGTTTTAGAAAAAATTGAAGAAGCTGCGTTAAAAGCTTCTCATCTTATTTCTATACCCTATGAAGACCCATCAAGAACCGTTTCCTTAACAGAAACCATTCTGCCTGTTATAACTCCGGGAAGCAAAAAAGTTGTTCTCAGAATCGGATTCTTCAGAAATTCAGAAAACAACAAAGTTTCACATATAAAATTCAGAAATACTATCGTATTTTCTTTTTTAATTTTTGCACTCTCAATAATTTGGTTTTTGAGAAAACACAAAGCTTCTAATTTGCAAAACAGCCTAATGGGAACAACTGCAATAGTTATACTGATGCTGTTTTTGTCTTCAAGAATGACTTTACAAACTTGGTATGAAAACGAATGGCATCAGAATTTCACAAAAAATGCCATATCAGTCTCTAAAATGTTTTCAACGGCAGCTGCAAGGCTTATAGAAGCGAGCGTAGAATCAGACCTTAAAGAAGAATACAAAATTGCAGCTTCTGATACTTCTTTTGCCTATATTGCGATAATAAAAGACGATAAAATAGTTTTTCACTCAGATCCGACTCAAGTAGATGAAAATGTTGCCACAGATGAGAACTATTCACGCAGTCTTAATACAAGAAAGCCTATGATATTTAGAAATAATACCGAAGGACTATATGAAGTATATGTCCCCGTTATGAAAGGTCAAAATCGGCTTGGGAGCCTAAAAACCGGTTGGTTTATTCAAAATAGTTTTGAACCGCTTTCTATAATTAGAGACAGACTGATTCTTGTTTTCACGGCAGCACTGATTATTTTGCTTTTGGTTATGCATCTGCTCTCAAGAAGAGTTACTAAAGAGCTACAATGGTTTATAAAAGCCATGGAACAAGTAACTTCAGGCGATTTACGACAAACGATTTACATCGATAGAAACGATGAGTTTGGGCAATTGGCGCACTCATTCAATTTCATGATTATGAGCATGAAAGAAAAAGATATGGTCGGCCGCGGGTTACAGCAATATGTAAGTAAAAGCATAGTAGAAAAAACGCTTAAAGTACTATCTTCACAAGATAAAAACGGAGAAAAACAGTTTGCTGTTTCACTGTTTCTTTATTTCAGCGGAATAAACGAAGCTATAAGCCAAGTTGATGGGGCGCGAATCTTTTCTTCTGTGCAAGAATGCCTTGACAGTGTAAATAGACTGACACAACCTGGTTCAAATGTTCATAATCAACTCTTCCCCTCCGGAATCCTCACGGTGTTCACACTATCAAACAGACATGATTCTCTGCTTAAAGCATTAAACACAGCAAATCTCTTAGCTGCTGACCTTGGTCGGCGCCCTGATTTACCTTTTTCGCCCAAACTTACGATGCACACAATGGAAGTAATTAAGGGAAACCTTCTTGATAAAGCAGAAAAATTAAGCTTTATAGGTGATGGTTTTGCAGATTTCAGAACCATGGCGAAAATACAAGGCAGTGATGAAATAATCGTAACAAGAGAAGTAAGTCTGCTTCTTAAAAACGTCGTTAACTTTGAAGAACTTGAAATACTTTCACCTGAACATGGCAGAACAACAGTTTACTTATTTAAAAATTATAAAGAAATTTCTGAAATCATAAGTTCTTTCGAATCTGCAACAAATTGGACAAAAATAATGATTCTCAGGATTTTAAAACTTTCTATAGACCAAGTTGACCAAAAAATTCTATTCGATTGGTTCAAAGACGAAGACTCAGACGTCAGATACCATGTAATGGACATAATAGAAAGAATTCCTGCAAATGATGCTTTGCCTTTCGTAGAAAACGTAATAGAAAAAGAAACCGACCAAAAAGTATTATCGAGAGCCATTGCGGTTTTAGGCAAAGTCGGCAATGAAAAGCATATTCCAATACTATCAGAACAGCTCAGATCATCAGACAGAAGAGTTAAAGCCAATGCTGTTGAAGCACTTGAGCTTATAGGCGGCAAAAGAGTTTATGAATTCTTTAACCTACTTATTGATGAACAAGATAACAGGGTTAAAGCCAATATACTTATAGCATTAGGCAAATATGGCGATCTAAAGGTTTTTGATTTGCTTTCTAAAATGATTACTGATCAAGAACCACACATGAGAGCATCGGCCGCTTACGCACTTGGGCAGCTTGGAATGGCGCAGGGAGTTGAACCTCTGATTAACGCCCTTTCAGACAAAGACCAAATGGTTCGAAGACAGGTAATCGCCTCTCTAACAGCACTTAAAGCAGATTTAAACATAGAAATGTAGTGAATAAAAGGAAAAGGAGAAGGAGAAGGTATGGATTTTCAAAGCGCTTATACACGAGGAAATGAAGCTTTAAAAGAAAAAGACTTCAAGGAAGCTCAAAGACTCTTTCAACTTGCACTCAAC
>JAQVCG010000020.1 GCA_028689875.1 Candidatus Rifleibacteriota bacterium
ACTATGTTTTGTCGAACACAATTCACTGCTAAGCTTGAAGCAAACTCACCCGCTGCGGCGCCACCCATACCGTCAGCCAATATTAAAGCAGTAAGCTCTATTTCTTTGCCTTCGTAATTGCACCATGTAATGGCTAAGCTTTCGGCGTAATCCTCGTTGTTGCTTCTGACTAATCCTTTGTCACTTAGAGTGTAGTAAGTCATTATTAAACCCTTCCTCTGCTATTTCCGACATTGTATGTTTTTTAAAGATTCAAGTCAATATATGTATAAAAAAAAGCCGACATTTATTAATGTCGGCTTTTTAAAGAACTGTTACTTATTAACCTGGAAAGTTTTGTCGCCGGTTTCAAAGAAACATACAATTTGTTTGACTGCAGCTATACCTGCAAGTACGTTTGCTTCTTCAGTTTGAGCGCCAAGCTTTTTAACGGTGAAGTATACTCTGTCAGGATATTCCTTCTTAAGCTCTTCAGCGCAAGCCGGTGCAATGTCAGAAACATATTTGAAATCTTTGCGTTCTGCAAGCATTTTCTTGAGACCTTCTTCGCAAATGATTTCTTTGCGTGCAGTGTTTACCAACGTTGCATTCTTGGGCATTTTGCTCAATAATTCATAATTGATAGACTTTTTGGTTTCTTCAACTGCCGGAATATGCAAAGAAATGTAATTGCATGTGCTGAAGAGTTCTTCAAGGTTTTTGCAATAATTGAAGCCGTTCTGAGCACTGACTTCTTTGGTCAAAGAGCGGCTGTATGCATATGTGTCCATACCCATTGCTTTAGCATATTTGAGAATGATTTTGCCAATAGCGCCGTAGCCGTAAATACCAAACTTTTTGCCGCTGATTTCTGTTCCGGGTTTTCCGTTGTACATATTGCGTGCAGACATAATCATTAGACCAATTCCAAGCTCTGCGACTGCGTTTGCGTTTTGTCCCGGAGTGTTCATGGCAACAATTTTCTTGGCTGTTGCAGCTGCCAGATCAATATTGTCGTAACCTGCGCCGGCTCTGACAATAATCTTTAAGTTTTCTGCAGCATCAATAATTTCTTTTGAGGCTAAATCGCTTCTGATTATAAGAGCATCAGCATTTTTGACTGCAGCTTTAAATTCTGAAACGTCTTTATATTTTTCCAATAATACGAGTTCGAATTCCGAATTGCCCGCGATAGCAGCTTTCATAAGATTGATTGCTTCGGGAGCAAACGGCTTTTCGGTTGCAACAAGAATCTTTTTGGTCATTTCAATATTCCTTTAATACAAATATTATGAATTTGCTTTGTCAAATTTCTTGATAAAGTCGGCTAGTTTTTGACAACCTTCGATTGGCATTGCATTGTAGATAGATGCGCGCATGCCGCCGATGCTTCTGTGGCCTTTAAGAGTTACAAGACCTTCTGCAGCTGCTTCTTTCAAGAATTTGGCGTTGATTTCTTCGCTTTGTGAGAAGAAAGGAATGTTCATGAGTGAGCGGTCTTCTTTGTTCTGAACGTGAGCTTTGAAAAGTTTTGAATTATCAATAGCTTCGTATACGATTGCAGCTTTTTTGCGATTTAATGCTTCATAATATTCAACGCCACCTTTTGCGATCATGTGATCGAAAACAAGTTTGGCTATATAAATGCCATAGGTTGGAGGAGTGTTGAACATTGAGCCTTTTTCTGAATGAGTTTTGTAATCAAGCATTGTGGGAAGACCGGCCACCAGACCAATGAGATCTTCGCGAATGATTACGATAACAACGCCTGCTGGGCCAATGTTTTTCTGGGCGCCGGCGTAAATAACACCGTAATCTGATACGTTGATTTTTTCGCTCATGATGTTTGAAGACATATCACTGATTATGGGAATATTTACCTTCGGCAATTCCATGCATTTGGTGCCGTAAATAGTATTGTTAGAGGTAATATGCAGATAGTCTGCGTCAGATCTTACATCAGATGCTTTATATTTTGGGAAATATGTGTTATTGTCGGGGTTTGAATCAGCAACAACTTTAACGTCAACGCCATATTTCTTAGCTTCCTTAATTGCTTTTCCTGACCATTCGCCTGAATTCACGTAGTCGGCTTTTTTAGTCTTGGCTAAATTGGCGGGAAGCATCAAAAATTGAAGGCTGGCGCCACCTTGAAGAAACAACACTTTATAATTTGAAGGAATATCCATAAGTTTGCGAATACCGGCTTCGGCATCGTCAATGATTTTCTGATAGATTGATGATCTGTGGCTGAGCTCCATTACGCTCATTCCGCAACCTTCGTAATCAAGCATTTCGCTTGCGGCTTTTTTTAATACTTCTTCTGGGAGAACTGCCGGACCGGCTGAAAAATTGTAGACTCTGTGTGTCATAACAAGACTCCTGTATTATAATTGCCTTGAATACCGACGTATTCCTTTCCTTAAGAGCAGGCATTCTAAATGTAATAACATTACAAAAGGTGCAAGTCAACCAAAATTTAAATACCGATTGTTTAGACGAAAGTGCAAAAAATCATTATAATTCATGAATGTTTTCTTCATTTGATTGGCTAAATTAGCTGACAAATTTTATAAAATATGCAATTATAGCTCAATTATTAAATAAACAGGAGTTTATATGACTCAGCACGATGCCATAAGACGTTTTGCCCTTATTCTCAAAAAAATACGAGAAGACAGTTTTCCGGATTTTTCAGCAATAAAGGATTACTTGGCTAAAAACGGAATTACAAAAAATGATCGAACAATCCAACGAGATTTCGAGCAGATAAGAGACGAATTTGGAATAAACATTTTGTTTTCAAGGCAAAAACACGGTTATTACATTTCAGAAACCGAAATTGTTACATTTGACCCTCTGTTAAGGTTCTTAGAACATTTGGTGGCATCTGATTTGGTGCTTGAATCATTAGTTAAAAGCAGAAAGCTGCTTAGTAGAATTTCTTTTGATGAAGGTGCTGTAAAAGGCTATGAACACTATTCCCCAATCGTGAATGCTTTACGTGAAAGAAAAGTTGTTACATTTACTTATGCAACTTCTTTTAACGATGAAAAAAAAGAATATACAGTTTTTCCTTACCTGCTCAAAGAATATCTGGGACAATGGTATCTTGTAGGAAGCTTTAATAACGGTGAAAAACTATATGTGTTCGGCTTAGACCGAATTTCTGATTTGAAAATTGAAAATAAAACTTTTGTTTATGTTTCAAGTATTGACCCTAGAGAAAAGTTTAAAGATACCATCGGTCTATCTGTTGAAGGGCACAAAAAAGAAAAAATATTACTTTCTTTTGATCCACAGCAGGCCGGATACGTTAAATCTTTGCCAATTCACAGGTCTCAGTCTTTTGTGTCCGAGGATAAAAATGAATATAGAATCGAATTAAACGTAATTCCAAATTATGAACTTAAGCAAAAAATACTTATGCACGGTTCTAAAGTTAAAGTTTTAAGTCCGGTGTGGCTTGCAGATGAAATCAAGAACGAACTTTCAGCAGCATTAGAAAAATACAGATAACCTAACTTATATGAATAAACTAACGATTGTCATTCCATGTTTTAATGAAAAAGATGTTTTACCTGCTTTTTATGAAAGACTTCGCTCTGTCACTAATAAGTTGGTCGAACAATATGAAATGGCAATCGAACTTTTATTCGTTGATGATGGCTCTTCTGATGGCACCATTGATATTATTGAGCAATATAGAAAAGAAGCTTCTGATATCTCATATCTTTCTTTTTCAAGGAATTTCGGAAAAGAAGCTGCCATTTATGCAGGATTAGAGCATGCCCAAGGTGAATACGTAGCTCTTTTAGATGCGGATTTGCAAGACCCCCCAGAGCTCTTAGAGCAGATGTACATAGAAGTTAGTAGCGGTAAGTTTGATTGTGCCGCAGCAAGACGAAGCGACAGAGATGGTGAGCCGATAATCAGATCATTTTTTGCACGCTGCTTTTATAAAATTATTAGAAAAATGTCGGGGCTCGAAATTGTTGACGGGGCCCGTGATTTTCGTTTGATGAATGAAAAGATGCACAGAGCCGTATTGTCGCTGGATGAAAAAAATCGTTTTTCTAAGGGACTTTTTCCTTGGGTTGGTTTTACAACAAAATGGATAGATTATGAAAACACGGAAAGAGTTGGTGGCCAAACAAAATGGTCCTTTATAAAACTTCTGTTTTATGCTTTTGACGGTATAGCTGCTTTTAGCTCAGCCCCGTTAACAGTGGTTTCACTTGCCGGTATACTATTTATGCTTTTGTCGGCAATATTGGTTTTAATTATTATTGTGAAAAAAATAATGTGGGGAGACCCGGTGGCAGGTTGGCCTTCACTGGCATGTATCATATTTTTTACTTCCGGTGCACAGTGTTTCTTTACCGGAATACTTGGTTATTATATTTCAAAAATTTATGCAGAAATTAAAAGAAGGCCTCATTATATTTTAAAAGATAAAAGGCATTTAAACGATGGCAGCAACGCATAAAGTATTTAATAAAAAAAATCTGATTCTGGCCATTATGATAATATTGCAAACTTTCGTTTTGCTTTATTATATGAGCGAAAAAAATGGATTTCATATTGATGAACTTTGGTCTTACGGGTTAGCAAACAGCTATGATGAAACTTATTTTTATCCGAAGGGGTTCACTTCGGACCATGATAACGTGCAATACCATAAATGGATAACCGGAAGTCGCTTTTTTGAATACCTAACTGTACAAAAGAACGAGCAGTTTGCCTTTAAAAAAGTATACCAAAACCAGACTAACGATGTTCATCCACCGTTTTATTACTATTTAATGCATATTATTTGTTCGCTGTTTGTTGACTCTTTCAGTAAGTGGTATGGATTGTGCCTAAATTTAATATTCTTTGTTTTATCGCAAATTGTTCTTTTTAAGCTTTCTTCGCTGATTTTCAAGTCTCACGAACCTGCTTTGCTTGTTTGTTTGCTTTATGGGCTAGGCATGGGAGCCATAAACAATTTTGTGTTTATAAGAATGTACTCTCTTATGACTTTTTTATTTATATTTACTGTTTATATTCACCTTAGATTACTGATAAAGCCTCATAAGAGCAAATTACTCACAGTAATTTATATAACATTTTTTTCTGGTCTTGTGCACTATCACTTTTTGATATTTCAATTTTTTGTATCGCTTATTGTGTGCTTTATATTTTTGTTTAGTAAGCGTTTTAAACTGTTTCTTACTTATTCTTTTGCAATGTTTATAAGCGTTTCAAGCATATTTGCTTATTTCCCGCCAGCTATTTCCCACATGTTTCATTCTGTAAGAGGTGCAGAGGCTGTAAATGGCTTTTTGTTTTTCTCAGCAGATAAATTTTACTTGCTCTTTTATAATTCTTTAAAATACATATTTGGAATGCCCGAATCGCTTTCTTTGACCTTAGCATTTAGTTTTGTGCAAATTATGTTTTATTTAAGCACCGCATTTGCGATCTATTTTTTGTTCAGACTGAAATCATTTGGTTTTAGAGTTATTAGTTATTTAAAAACAAATTATGATAAAATTTTGGTGTTTTTGCCCGTTTTATTGTTTTCTTTGATAATTTCACCTATGATAAGTTCCGAAATAGGAGTTTTTGAGGGAAGATATTTTTTTCCGGTTTTTCCCCATGTATGTATTTTCTCTGTTTTGCTGCTTTCTTATTTATTAAAAAATATACTTAATATATCTAAACACGAGCTTGTTTTGGCTTTGCTGATATTTGTTTCTTGCATCAGTAGTCACTTCGTTGATAATGGTGATTATGTGCTTAACTCGACCCATCAATTCAACAGAGATTTGCTCAAAGAAACTGTTGCTAATTCTAATTGTGTTTTTTTTGCCCTGCAAGATTATTATATTCACTCGGTATGCGATTTGTTTATGTTCAGCAAAAAGGTTTTGCCGGCAAGATATAAAGAAGAGGATTTGATACTTACTTTAAAAGAAATTGGCAGCTTAAATGAAGAAGAAAACAACCTTTTGATGATTCCGGAAACTTTTGTTGCTGAGCCTGTATTAAAGACGATTGATTTAAATACTAAGTTCAAATCTGATTATTTATTTAAAGCAGTGAACCACATGGATACTTACAGTATCTACAGATTGTCGCTTAAATAGACGACGTTAGGCGTTTTTTCTTCAATATTACTAAAGTCACATCATCAGGATACATACCTGCAACCCTGAATGAGTCAAGTTGGTGCATTATTTCCTTTATTGCTTCTTGCGCAGAGTAATCTTGTTCCATCAAATGTCTGAATAATTCTTCAAACCTATCGTATCCGAACATTTCTCCGTCTTTGTTTGCACATTCAATTATTCCGTCAGAATAAAGAATTACTGCATCTCCGGCTTGCATGTGCTTGGTTACCAATTTCTTTTTGCGTTTTTTCATGGCGCCAAGAGGCATTGAAGGTATTGTGATTTCTTCTTTTGTTTTGCTTTCTTGAGTGTAATAAATGGGGTAACACTGACCCATATTGTCGAATATCAACTCTCCGGTATCGGGATTTAATACCAGTATTATGAACGTCATAAATTTATGCCGCGGTTTAAGCTCTTTGTTGAATAAAGTGTTTAAGCTGTCTAAAGCGTCTTCCGGAAAGCAGATGTCTTTTTCAACTGCATAATTAACTGTTGCTTTTGCCATTGCCATTGCCAAAGAAGCCGAAATACCGTGTCCGGTTACATCTCCTAATATGAGAACTAGTCTACCGTCTTTTAGAATTACAGTATCATGATAATCTCCTGCCAAATCAGTTGCGGATATTGTGAAAAACGCCATGTCGTAACCTTCAACATTTAAAGGAGCTTTTGGCAAAAGACTTTCTTGAACATACTTTCCGTATTCAAGTTCTTGTAGTTCATTAATAACTTTGTTAAATGCGTTAGCTAAAGCTCCCAACTCGTCTTGTCTTCGAAATGGTATTCTAAAGTCTTTATTTCGTTCTCTTATGGCTTTTATGCCGTTACTAAGGTCTTCGACAGGTCTTATGATAAGCCTTGTGATGAATAATGCACCCACCAGAGAGATAATTAACGCAAATAAACATCCTATAATCAGCTGCCATTTTAAAGGTTCAAGAGTTTTAAGGCGTTCTTGTTGAGAAATAAGATGAATAAATACATATGCACCAATATTTTTGTCTGTTTTTGCTGTAAGCCAATATTTTTTATTGTTGAGTTCAATCGTTTTGAACACGACTCGATTGGTTAAATAGCTAAGTACAGCATATTGTAATACTTCGTTGTTATCAAATTCATTGTTTTCCGGGATCAACTTAAAAATTGACTGTTCATAATTCATTTTAGTCCCGAACAGCATTGTTCCGGGCGGATCAATTTTGGATTTACTGTATTTTCGCAGGGCACTGCCATAAACAGTTACCATCTGGGTGGCTACACTCATGAAAGCTGTCCCTGTTGCCAGTTCGGGGTATACATCCCAATACCAGGTTGTCGGAAAAGTTCCCATTTTAAACAGCCACTGTCTATTTCTTTGTCGGATCATCGAGGCCATGCCGATTTCGTCTGTAGAAAGAACAGATTCTGTAAGTAAATCCGCCGGAGAAATAATATTGGCTTTTATACCCATCCGCTGTGGAGCATGTTCTTTTAATGCTACTCTGCCAAAAAGGTCGCTTGCTTCGGCTGCTCCTACAACCTCTCGGTCATCGGTTGTGAAAAGAGTGTTTAAATCGCCGTCTCTTACTTCTATTCTTACAAGGCTTCTAGGTATAGAATGCTTTTTCAGTTTCTTATTCAAAACCTCTTCGGTTAAATTGTTGCCGGCAACATATTCACGCAGGTCAATTGCAAAAGCCTTAGTATTTTGCAGACAAGTTTCATGTAATTCATCTAGCGTCGATATTGCGGATAAACTCTCTTTAAGTATACTGTTTTCGATCACTTCTTTTCGTTCTTCCATTGAAGTCGAGCCGATTAGATAAGTGAATATTATTGGAAAAATAGAAGCCATAGAAAAAAGAGAAATTATTCTGAATTTAATAGATGAACTATCGAGCTTTTTGCAAATAACTATCCCCGGCATCACGTTAATATGGGCAGTTACATAGAATACAAGCATGAAAAAGAGCAAGATAGCTGACAAGATAAAAATATACTTTGGCCATTTAGGGGCATTTTGAGTAAATGTTTTTATTGGTAACACTCTGCAAATATAATCGCCGTTATCTTTATTGCTAAAAAACCAGTAAATATCTTGCATTTCAGTATACGAAGTGCCGCTAAGTCTGCATTTTATTCGCGCAGACTCCATTTGATTCTGTGTGAAATTCTGTGGCGGAATATATGTTTCAGTTTTTGGGCTTCCTGCTCCGAAGTGTGTTTTATTGGCGTTTATGCATTCAAATCTACTTATAAAATCAGGGAATCCCGAGGTGGCAAAAAATACTCCCAACCCTTCGCTGTAAGTGTTCCAATAAGTAAATTCGCTTGTCTTTTCAGTTGCAAAGATTTTAATTATACCCTTTAATAGCTTAATTAACTCAAGTCTGTGTCCCGGTCCAAAAAATGAAGCCAGTTTTTTTTGTAATTCTCTTTGGGCTAAATTAAAATCTTTGCCTTTAAGATTCAATTTTTGCATGAAGGTTTCGAATAATTTTAAATCTTCTAAGTCGCTGTTAAACCACTTAATTAAAACATTGTCTTTATAAAAAAATGCTTTAATCTTAGTTCGGTATTTATCATTGAAGTGCTTTATGGCTTCTTCAAGTTCTTTGCTCTCTATTCCATGCTTTTGCGCTGTTTTAACAAGCTGATCAAATAATTTGTAAGCGTAAGTTTTGTCTTCTGTTCTGCTTATAAGTAAATCTGTTTCTTTTGAACTTTCTAAGACATTATGTTTGTTGAATACTTCACTAACTTTAATATGTGTTTCGAGGGCAGTAATGGCAAGCACTAGCAACATTACGCCTGAAAAAATCAAAGCCAGTTTACCAAAAGAAGTAATGTTTTGTTTGGTATCAGAGCTCATTTTGCTTGCTTTCTTCCTCTTTTTGCGGGTGAGCAGCGATCGCAAATATGCTTACGTCATCTGCATGATTGTCTTGACACCATAGATTGAACTTTTTTTCAAGAGAATTAACCCAAGCTTGTGTGTCTTCTGACATTGTTTCTAAAGCCCACTTTTCAATGTTATCAAAACTAATAACGCGCATATCTTTGTTTTGGGCCTCAAGGAATCCGTCTGTAAGACAAAGAATTTTGTCTCCGGGTTTAAAACTGATTGTTTGTGATACCGCGGGCGTTTGTTTGCTAATTCCAAGAGGGTAGGAGGGTAATCCGACCCAGCTGAATGATTTATCTGCATTAATTTTTAGTGGGTAAATATGCCCTTTAACAACAAGCTCAATTTTGTTTTCATCGGGGTAGAGCATTCCACAAATTATTCCCATAAACATTCTTTGAGTCCTGCTGTTTCTAAGTATTGTGTCGATTGAATCTACCAGATCGGTTAAAGCAAGGGACTTTTGTTGGCTCCAGTTAAATGTTACGGCGCGCGTGAATGCCATCATAAGCGCCGAACCTACGCTATGACCGGTAAGGTCTCCTATCAAAAAAAGAATCTTGTTGTCATCAATTTTAAAACAATCCAGACAGTCTCCGCCCAAATCGCCTGCTGATTTGCAGATTCCATACATTGAATAATATGCTAATTCCGGGAAATCTTTTGTTATCAAGCCGTCTTGAACGTTTTGCGCGACTTGCATGTCGTAACTTTCACTCATCATAAAGTTAAATTCTGAAAATAGCTGTGTTAATTCATCATTTCCGGGTGGCACGTTAATTCTAACTTCAAATTTTCTTTCTCCAAGGGCTATAATACCGGTTTTAAGGTTTCCTAACGGCGAAATCAGCTGATTCATAAGCCATTGAATTATAGAATATAAAAGGATTACAGCAATTAAACAACCTATAAGAATGTTGTTCTGCATTCGTTTAATACTTTGCATAAGTTTCTTTGCCGGGAAATAGGCAGTTAAACAAATGTTTTCAAGTTCCGGCGCAGGTATGCAAAGGGCCAGTCCTTGACTATCAGGTGAATCGTTTGTCAGCTCTCTAAAAATAGTTTTGTTTGTGGCTGCAGCAACAATGCTCATTTCAAATATCTTGTTTTCAATATTCTTATATGGAGATATTAACCAACGAAATTTGGTTGGTAAAAATGCAGAAATTTGAATTCTTATAGCTTCAGTCGAAAGAGAAGAGTTTTTAAGAGTTTGCAGATATTTTTCAATTCCGACTAATGTTGGAAAATCAATTTGTATGTAGGCGGTTTTTGCGTTTGAATTAGGAATTAGTCTATAATAAAATAGCATGCTGGCCGTTCCCGCCTGAAGCTTTTGAAGCTGATTTGGAAAGTTTGTTAAGGTGTTAAAGCCCATGTCATCTTTGCGCACTAAAGCATCTGTAAACGGATTCCCGGAATATTTTGCTTCATTTAATCTTTGCGGAGCATATCTTTCGATTATTCTTCTTGAAAGGGATTTATATACAGTTTCTCTTCCGTCGGTGTAGTTTGAGGAGTTGTTATAAAATAATTCTGAGGCGCTATTGCGCAGGTTTATGCTTGATTTTGGAAAAGTCTTTACGACATTTTTTACCATTTCAAGAGTCTTTTTGTCCTCAGCGCCTGTTCCGGGGTCTTGAGTTATGTTAGTAAGTATTGTCGAATGTTCTGCCAGAAAAGAATTAAAGTTAAGAATTATATTTCTAAGTGTTTCTTCTGCTTCAGTTCTGAGCTTATTTTCGTGATTTTGTTTAAATACATCTATGTTAGTAATGGCTATAAAGGCGATTCCGGCGAGTGGGATAAGAGAAGATACCAGAAAAATACTAATAATAAGCCTTTTTAAGCTTATAACGCTATTTTGGTCTGCAAAAATAAGCAGGAATGAACCCACGAACAAGAGTATAGCCGTCAGCAATCTTGAATTGTGCCAAAGGCTTTGCATCGGATAATCTATGTTGTCAAAAGCACAATAAATTGTTTTACCGGAGTTTGTTGTGACGAAAAACCACTCTAACCCGCCATATGAGATATCGTTTTGGTTTGACTTTTTTGCTTTTTCAAATGCTTTTTTTGAGAAGGACTTTTCAATACTTGTATCGTTGATAACACCTGTTTTAACTAGACTGTCGTGCAATGGATAATTTTTAACTTTGTATTTAAAAGTTTCATTTTCGCTTAGCTGCAAGTCACAGGTAATTATTAAGCCGCCGTTTTCTCTTTTGCTCCATGATAAAATGCAGTCTTTTTTATTTGTAACAGTTTCTATAAGAGTTTCAGGGTTGTCGCTTATTGAGCTCAAACTTTTGCCGAACCCAAAGGCATGTTCTATTTTTTTATCCAGTTCTTTTGAGGCTGCGGTTAGCTTTTTATTATCTGTTTCAGTAAGCATTGGAAACATGTTCCGCATTATCCATAAATTGGGGGCTCTTTTGGGGGCTGTTGAAATCAGCTTTCCTGCATTGTCAAATTTATAAATCGCCAGTTGCAAGCCATTGTATTTTTCGTGCGTTTTTCTTACCAGCTCAATATCTAATTGAGGGTTTTCGTTGATAATTTTGTGTATTGGTAATATGGCACTGCGTAAAAAAATAATCGGATAAGTTGAGGCGGCTAAGTTTTCTGTAAATTGAAGCTTTTCGGTATTTATAGAATTTTGCCAAGCTGTTTTGTGGGCGCTAAAAAAATGTTCGAAAGCAAATATAAGTGTCAAAAAAGTAGCTAATACCATAAAAAGAAGTATTAGTCTTTCAAATAATGAGCTTACACCAACGTTTTTGCCCTCTGATGCCATATGTTTGCATTATACTACATGTAGATGCAAAAAAAAACAATTAGGTTATTTATAGAGAATCAGGCGTCGAAGAGAAAATGTCACAAATGGGGCAGGGCAACTTGCGATACAATTTTCCCTTATTATCGGTGGTGACTGCGGTAACAGTCGCTAAGACATTTACTTTGTCTGTTATGGCATTTTTTATGGTTTGAGAAAATGTAATGCTTGCGCGATCTACTTTAAGTATTTCTGTTTCAATTTTTATGGGGTCATTTATGATTGCAGACGACTTATATCTTAGATTAACTTCTACAACGGGCATTATTATGTTGTTTTGTTCGGCAAGATCTTTCAGATTCGTACCTAATTCTTGCAGATATTCAACTCTGCCCATTTCAAGCCATCGAAGGTATGAACCGTGCCAAACAACGCCATAAGCATCGGTATCTGAATAATATACTTTACTGTAAAGTTTGTTTACAATTTTATGAGGCATTGGGGGATTTTCTGCTGATGGGCATTGTCATGCATCTGCAACCGCCGCCGCCGCGTGCAAGCTCAGAACCGTCAATTGTTATTACGCATTTTTCGTAGCGTTTTAAATCAACTTTGTTGTCAATTACATCATATGCGTCAACTATAGAAAAACCGGCTTGATCAAGAGCTTCGATTGTGCTTATGTTGCGTCTGTAGCCGATAATTTTGCCCGGTGTAAGGGCAAAGAAGTTTGCGCCGCTGTGCCATTGTTCGCGTTCTTGAATCCATTGGTCGGTTGCGCCGCCGCATATAACAGGCCGCATTGTCATGCCAAGCTTGGCTAAGGCTGTTAATATGCTGATTTCTTCGTCGATTATTACATTGCCGTTATCAATGCTTATTAAAACCGTTTTGTAGCGATTAGGCTGCAAAATTACCGGGTCATAAACCATGCAAATGTCATGGTCTAAAATAGTAAATACCATGTCTAGGTGGATAAATGATTCCGGCTCTGTCGGAAGTTGCTGCACTATAATGTGCTGTGGCTTTTTAAGCGATTTGTAGTGCTCAAGAAGGTTATCTATGGCTATTGGGTTAGTTCTGACTCCACAACCAATTATAAGTATGTCTTCTCTTGCAACAATTACGTCTCCGCCTTCGATATGAGCTGCTTCGATTTCGTCCATGTCGAATGTTTTAACTGAAAACATGGGGTGATAGTCAAAAATGGCTTCCATTATCATAGCTTCGCGGCTTCTGACTTTGCTTGCCATTCTTGAAATGAGTACCCAATCATTTATTACAACAGACAAGTCTCTTGTAAAGAAAAAGTTGTGAAGGGGCTTTAAGGCATATCTTTCGTTGCTCAAAAATTTAGACAAGTTGTCTTTTTTCATCAGCATGCCTTCAAGAAGGCAAGTGGTGAGCATTTTGTTGGGCATTTCGAGTAAATCGTCTTCCAGATCGGGAGCCCCTTCATTGATGCATATTTTTTCTATTAAATTAGATTTGACCTTAGAGTTGTTTAAGACTTCTTCGAGCAAATCTTTAACTTGAAAAGCATTGGTTGTTTTTTCAAGAACCTGTCTGAGCTGGTTGTACTCTTGAGTCGCCACAGATAAATTTAAAACGTCACTGTAAAGAGCACGTTCGGCATTTGCCGGAGTCATGTTTTCTATTTCAGGGCCGGGTGCATGTAGTATAACACCCTGTAATTCGCCTATTTCTGAGGTTACCGAAACTTCAAACTTACTCTGCAGCGGTTTCATGAAATCAATCCTTTGTGAGTTAAAATATACGCATAAAAATACAACAAGACTCAATTTTTAGCAACTTTTACTTGTCTCAGTTCGTTCCTTTATGGGTAAACTGTCCAAAGAATTTGCTAATGAAAGAGATAACATTTTCTGCCGTAACAAATATTGAAGGCACAAATGTTAGAGTAAGCAGTGTAGATACTACCAATCCGCCAGAAACCGAAATAGCCAATGGTTGATAGAAGTCGGCTCCTGCACCTATACCAAATGCTAACGGCAGCATACCCAAAAGAGTTGTTGAAGTTGTCATCAAAATAGGTCGAAAACGCAAGTTCCCGGCTGCTATGGCGGCTTCTGCATTGCTTTCGTCTAATGTGGCGCGTCTTTGCAAGATAAATTCGATAAGAACAATACCATTATTAACTGCAATACCGGCTAACATAATAATTCCTATCATTGCGGTGACAGTAAATGAGAAGCCCATGTAGTTGAAACCGGCAATGACACCAATATATGAGAGAGGAATTGTAAACATAATCAAGAAAGGATACAGCAAAGATTCAAACTGAGAGGCCATAATCATATAAACAAGCAGTAAAGATGCAACTAAGGCTACTGCCAGATATTTGAACGAGCGAGCCATATCTTCATTTTCTCCGCCAAAATTAATTCTGTATCCCGGAGGTATTTCGATATCTTTAATGCGCTCTTGAATGTCGCTTGTAATAGCACCTATTGAGCGTTTATCCGGTTCCCCTTGAACAATTAAACATCTTGCGACATTTTTTCGCTCAATTGTTGTATAACCATTGGCTGCTTCAAATTTTGCTATTTGAGATAGTTTTACAAATTTGCCGTCGGGTAAAGCAATTTCTAAGTCTTTTATACGTGCTATTTTGTCTTTTGAGATGTCGACTGCTTCTACTCTTATATCGTATTCATCATTGCTTTCTCTGTATTTGCCTGCAATAGTGCCATAGATGTAAGTGCGTGCTCTGTCGGCTATGGTAACAAGATTTAAGCCCATGTCACGTATTTTTTCTCGGTCAAAAATAAGCCTGAACTCGGGTCTGCCGTTTTCAACGCCGCTTTCTAAATCTATCAAGCCCTCTACACCTTTAATTCTTTCATAAATTTGTAGACAAATGGTTTCAAGAATAGCAAAGTCATCACCTAAAACTTCGATTTGAATGGATTTGCCGCTGTTTGGTCTGCCCATTCGAGGTTCTTTAAAATTCAACGTTTTAATTCCGGGTATTATTTCAACACTCTTTCTGATTTCACGAACTACTTCATCTGTAGTTCGAATTCTTTGAAGAGTAGGCACCATTTTGATGTCTAATGAACCTTTTCCGACTTCGGATTTTGTAATAACCTTGTCTACCTCGGGAACTCCAAGAAACAATTGTTCTATTTGCTTGGTTATTATATCGGTGTTATCTACGCTGGTTCCTGCAGGCGTTTCGAATTCTACAACCAATTCGCCTCTGTCCATGGCGGGGAAAAAGCTGAATGGTGGCTGATTTTTTACGCTAAGAGCGAATAAAGAAACAATTAGTAATAAATAAGCTAAGCGCGCCTGCCATTTTGTAACTAAAACTCTGAGAGCTTTGAGATAAACTTTTCTTATAGCTTCTAAAATTCCATTGAAAATTGGAAACAAAATTTTGAAAGCTAAAAGATTAAATATAAACGAAATAAATGCTACAATCACAGGCAAAAGCAATACAATCGCGAGTATCCCCAGGCCAAATAATAAACTTTCTTTACCCGGGTTTCCGGACAAAGAAACCCAAGAAAGTTTTGTCATAAAGTCTTTGATAGCAGCATTTTGAATGCCGAAAAAGAAGCCTGCAGTCGGAACAATAACTATAAAAATAACTGATGCAATACACTTGATTATGTTAGCTTTAGCCCAATTAAGTAGAGACTTATACATTCTAAAAACGATAGTTTCCAGATTTACACCCTCTAATGACAAAAATTTAGAGCAAAGCATCGGTAAAAAAGTTACAGCAACAACTAATGAAGCAGATAACGAAAAAATAATCGAAAGAGACATGTTGAAGAATATTTCACCAACCATCTCGGGAATTAGACCTATAGGTAAAAATGCAACGACTGTTGTGGCTGTTGAAGCTATGACGGGCATAAAGACTTCTTCGGTAGCTTTAATTGCAAGTTCTCGCCTGTCGCCACCTTTGTTTTCTGAATAAAACCTGTAAATGTTTTCCATAACAACAATTGCGTTGTCAACTATCATACCTATGCCAAGCGCTAAACCACCTAGTGTCATAAGGTTTAAACTGATATCTTTTTTGAGCATTAACAAGCCGAAAGTGGCTAATATGGCTATAGGGATACTAATTCCGACAATCAGAGTTGAACGATAGTTTTGCAAAAAGATAAACAGAATGATAACAGCAAATAGGCCGCCCATAATTGAGTTGTCTTTAACCATTTGTATGGTATCTCTGATAAAGGTAGTTTGATCTTTTCCAACAACAATTTTAAGCTTGCCTTGATATTTCTTTTCAAGTTCAGGAATAAGTTTCATGGCAGCATCAGAAATATTAACCGGGTTTGCTTCTGTAACTTTTTTTATTGCCATTGTAACAGATGGCGAACCGTTGATTCTCGATACGGTGCTTATGTCTTTATAGCTGTCTTCAATAACTGCAAGTTCTGAAATGTAAATCGGACGCGAATTAACTTCTTTTACAATTATGTTTCCAAGATGCTGAGGGTTGGTCATACGACCATCTGACCTTAGGAGATACCTGAAAGCACCTTCGGTCATGTTGCCGAGAGAAGTGTTTGCATTATCTTTTGCAATCGCTGCAGCAATGTCATCAATAGTCAAATTTAAGGCTAACAGTTTTTCAGGAAAAACCTTTACTCTGATTTCTCTTTCACGACCGCCTGATATATCAACACTGGCAACCCCGCTTATTTGCTGGAAAGCCGGCTTAATCTCGCGGTCTGCAATTCGACGCAGTTCAACGTCGTCAAAATTGCCACCTACAGCCAAATTCATTATTGACATAGCGTTAAAATCTACTTTTGAAGTAGTTATGTCGTTCATTTCATCCGGCAAAACTCTCTTGGCTAAATCTACCTTTGCTCTAACGTCTACAGCTGCTAAATCAATATTTGTGCCATAGTTAAATTCTATAACTATAATTGCAGCACCCTCTGAGGAATAAGAGGTGATTTTTTTTATGTTTTCGACCGTATTAATTTGATCTTCTATTTTTCTGGTTACGATTGTTTCAATTTCTGCGGGGTCTACACCTTCGTATGGGGCCCTTATAAACGCTACGGGAATGTCAACATTCGGAAACAATGCCACATTTAATAAAAATAATGCACCAACGCCAATCAATGCCATGCCGCACATAAGCATTGTGACTGAAATAGGGTGTGTTATTGAAAATCTTGGAATACTCATTTTATGTCCTTATTGATTTCTAATTGCTACTTCTGCGCCTTCGCTCAAATTGTCTTGCCCAACAGTTACAACTTCATCGTTAACATTAACCTCTTCTGCTAAGGTCAAATCGCCTTGCTGCGCTTTGAGTGTTATATTCTGTCTGTGAGCTTTGCCATTTACAATTTTATAAATATAATAAATGCTTCTTTCATTTCTAATGGCCTTAGATGGGAATACCGGAACATTTTTATAATCTTCTACTGTTATGCTTCCCTTAACAAAGACGTTTGCGCGGAAAAACAGATTTGGGTTGGCAAGCTTAATTCTTACTTTAAAGGCTCTTGAATTGTCAGCATGCAAATTTATATATTCAACAATGCCTTCATATTTGCTTTCAATAAGGCAGGCTTGTCCAATTTTAATGTTTCTTATGTCGGCTTCTGAAATTCTTGCATCGACATAAATTGAATCGAGGTCGATTATTCTTCCCATTACCTGACCTCTTGTCATTGATTGTCCAATTTCAATGTTTCTGTCGACAAAATAGCCGTTTATTGGTGAAGTAACCTTACAGCGTGCTAAGTCTAGTTTGGCCGTATCATAACTTACTTGCGCTTGTTTTAAATTTGTTTTTGAAGATATTAGCTTCGTTAAAGCTGTATCTAAAGTTTTTTGCGTAATAGCTTTGCTGTTAAACAAAGTTTCATTTCGCTTATAATCCTTTTCATCTTCTTTGAATTGTTGTTGCGCTCTTTCTAACATTGCTTCAGCTTGTCTTAAAGCAAGTTCAAATCTTGTTTCGTCAATTTTGCACAGAGTTTGACCTTTTGTTACTCTTTCTCCGACTTCTACTAACACTTCAGCAACAGGTCCGTTTACGTCAGCCGTAGCGTATGCTTCAATAGAAGGACTTGTTTCACCTGTAAATTGAAGCAATTGTCTGATGTTGCCCTCAATTACTTTGTTCGTAAGAACATTTACTTGTCCGAACAGCAAAGAAGATAATAAAACAGAAAATAATAAAGCCAATTTGAAATAGTTGCGATAGTTAATTGTCATTGTTTGTCTCCGGGAATAAGCAAGATGTTTTTCAATAAATCAACATTTATGTGAGATGAGTTTTGATCCATACTTTTTAACTCTTCAAACTTGTGAGTTAAAAGATAAATTTCCGACAGTTTTGCGCGCTCGTCATAATACGCATTAACAGCCAATTGAAGGGAATTAGTAAGCAGTCTTTGTGCGTCTATCAGCTCTACAATTGAAGACGCTCCTGCCTGATATCTCGTTAGAACAATGCGCATGTTTTCATGACTTTGTTCAACCATTTTTTCTGCCAATTCTATTCTCAAGGTTGCGTCTTTGTAATCATTCAGTGCTTTTTCAAGCTCGCTTTTCTTATTGTTTGTCAGGTTCTTTAATGTGTATTCTCCGATTTCTTTTGACTTCTCGGCTTTTCTTATCAGGTTTTTGATGTCATTGCCGTCATAAACCGGCGTCACAAGCTCAAAGGTGGTTACCAGGTCTTTGTTGTCTTTTCCGCCTCTGTCTGAACCGTATTTATTCCCATATTTATATGTTGAATTTATGTTTAATGTGGGCAATGTCGCTTTTGATGACGATTTAACAATCTTGTTTAAAATTTTTAAGTCACTTTTTGCCAAATTAATACTGAAATCTTTGTTATATAAGTCATCTAAAAGCTCTTCAGATGTGTAAGAAGAAGTTCTAAATTTTAAACTTTGAGGCAACTTTATTTCTGTTTCTTGCGGGTCACTTACATCTAAGATGGCCGCCAAATCAAACTTTAAGTCTTCAAAACTGCTTTTAACTTTTGTCAAAGCAGACTTTGTATTGTGCTGCTCAACCTCAATTCTGAGTATGTCATTGTGAAGAACAAGCCCGACTTCTTCATTCAGCTTTGCAATTTTTAAAAGCTCGAGTATCAGCTGCAAATCCATCTCATGTATTTTCATTAGTTCTTGGTCGCGAAGCAATTGAAAATATGTTTTGGTCAGCTTGCCGACAATTGTTAATTTCTTATTATCATTGTAAACTTTCTTAATGTCAGTTTTCATTTGGGCTATTTCTTTTGCTATCGCCGGTATTTTTCCAAGACCGGGATAACTCTGGCTTAATCTTAAAGAAAATGTCCAAGTATCTTTTGTTAGGTTTAGTCCTTTTTGGTAATCGTCGTAATATGAGTTAAATGTGCGGGCTCCCGATAAATATAAGTCCGGAACCAAAGCATTATGAGCGGTTTTTTCGTCTATAAGGCTTTGTTCAATTTCAAGTTCAGAAATTTTTACTTCTAAGTTGCGTTCAAGTGTCTTTTGTATAAGTTCCGCAAGATTGCCGGCCATAAGACAACTTTGAATGGTCATAAAACACAAAATTATGCAGATTTTTTTTAGCATATAGGTTTAACTCCGCTTAAGATAACTTTCACAACATCTTTGATCTCTTTGTCGGTGAATGGCTTCTTCTCTTTAAAATCAGAGAAAAGCATATGATGCACCGAACCCATTAAACAAGCCACTAATGAACGTGGTTCTACTTTTGAAATTTCTCCTGAATTGATTTTTTCTATTACATAATTTGTAATATATTCTATCTCGGGTATCGGTCCCCAATTTTGATCGCTTTGTTCAAGCAGCTTGTTTGCCTGATGTGCTCTTGAGAATTTAATAATTCCGATTTTATGGTTTTCTTTAAATATTTTTCTTAAAGTTTTAATCAGTTTTGTAAAAAAAACTTCAGGAGACAATTTATATGGACAGTTCTTCTTTAGCTTATCCTTCATCTTTGCTTTGAATTTGTCGTCTAGAGCATCTACAAGATCGTCTTTGCTGGTAAAATACTTGTAAAAAGTACCTTTGCCACATTCGGCACGTAAAACTATTTCGTCGATGGTTGCTTTTTCAAAACCTTTTTCATAAAATATAGCCAAACCTGCTTCTAAAAGCATATCTCTTTTAGATACTTTTTCTTCCATTTTATACCAACTTACTTAGTAAATAATAAAAACAATGACTGACTGGTCAGTCATTGTTTTAGCTCAAAAATATCTCAATGTCAAGGGTAAATTTAATCTATTTTCAACGCTTCTAGTTTTTTATCTAATCCTTTTATGTGAATGTCACGCTGTGGAAAAGGAATAATAATATTGTTTTCTTTAAATAAACGATTGATTTCATACATAATTTCGTTCTTTGTAGATGCTCGATAATCAATATCTGTTACCCATCCGCGTAAATCAAAATTGAGAGAGCTGTCTGCAAACGCTGTAAAAACAACACTCGGAGCCGGATCTTTCATTACATTAGGATGATTAGTAGCAGCTTCCAGTAAAAGTTTGGTTACAAGTTTGATGTCTGAATCATAATCGACTCCAACAGATGCTACAAATCTTGTTTTACGTTCGGAGAGGGTCCAGTTGTTGACTGTGCTTGAAACTAAATCACTGTTTGGAACTATCATTTCAGAATTATCAAATGTTTGAATAACAGTTGCTCTCAAGCCTATTGACCTTACAGTTCCCCATTCGCCACCTACAACAACAGTGTCACCAACTTTTATAGAGCGCTCAAACAACAAAATAAGGCCGCTTGCAAAATTATTAACGATGTTTTGTAAGCCAAAGCCAACACCAATGCCCAAAGCCCCAAATATTACAGTAAAGCTCTGTATTCCGATACCTAAAGTTGAAAAAGCGATTATTATACTCAAAATAATAAAGAAGTAGTGTACTAATCTATTGACAGAGATAGCCGCACCTTTTTCTACTTTGTGTTTAGGTAATATTTCTTCTTCTAATGTTCTTTGAATAATCCAAGAAATGCACAAGGTTATGTAGAGGGCCAGTGCCGCATAGACTAAAAGACCCATTGTGATTTTGATTTCACTAACAGTAAAGCCTAATGACAAAAATTGAGATAATGCTTGTGATGCATTGTCGAAAACTCCCCAAATAGCAATGATAGACGAAAATGAAATTATTATGATAAATGCATTTACCAAATAAGTTAGATGATTAACCAAATTAGAAGAGTGTTTTTGTATGAAACTTATCTTTTGAACCTTTTTATTGCATAAAAAGAGATATAAAATATCGTCTGATATTATTATAAACATCCAAGCTGTTAAAGCCGTGAACAGGGATTTTAAAGTCGCATTTAAAAGGTGGATCGACAGATTTGAATACCCAAATGTTTGAGCAATAAAAATTATCGCAAAAATTATAATTACGATTTTATTTAATATTTGTAATAAATATTCCTTCCAGTTTGCACTTATTGTTGATATTTGATTTAAATTTGTTTTGTTTCTGTATAAAGTAATAAAGCCTAATAGCCCTATGAATGCCGTAAAGATTCTGAATAAAGGTAAAGGCAGGCTAATTATTTCTAAAATTTCGAATAGGAGCAAAAGACTCATTGTGCTGTAGAGCAATGTTCGGCTTCGTTTGCTTTCTATTATTGCAGAGGCCAATCTTAGCACTGATATAAAAATTGTTATAGTATATAAAACACCAATAGTAAGCGGTATTTTTTGTAATAAAGAAACTGTAAGGGTAAGTGAACAAAATATGCTTGCTGACAGATAATTAGAGGTGATTTTGTTAAGTAATAATCCGTTTTGGCTCGCTAATTGAGCATATTTAAGAAGTGAGGCCAGCAGCCAGATGAGAAGTATTTGAATAATCAGTATGTTGAGGTTCTCTTTAACAAAATCGTTTAAAGAAAACTGAATGTTGTTAACGGCACTTTTAAAATTCGGTAAAAAATCTTTTTTTAATTCGTTAATAAACGATTTGGAATACATGGGATTTTCATTTCTCTCAAAGAGGTTTTTTCGAATTTGGGAGGAAAAATTGCTTGTTTCACGATGCAGTTTTTTTATGTCTCTTTGCAACTGAATTATTTTGAGCTGTGTTTCTACTAAATTGGGTTCAACAAGACTTATTAGCTTATTCAATTTTGCGAAAGAATGGTTAACTTCATTAAAAAGTTCTTTTATGGCTTGACTAGATTTAATTGAATTTTCTTTTCGATTTTTCCATTCATTTTGGCGTTCTTGCCAAGATGTTTTAATCTCTAGATAGGCATTAAGTCTTGCTGTTATGAGATCCAATGCATTTGCAATCATGCTGTCAGTATTTTTTATGTTTGATGACAACGTTCTGCTACGATCAAGATCGTTAGAATTGTTTTCTTTTAAATCTTTAAAAACAGCTTGATATGTTTTTAAAGCATTAATCGATGTGGTGTATAGGTTTTCTATTGTTGTTACATCTCTAAGATCGTTAATTTTATTATAAGCTTCATCAGCGTCGTTGCGCAGCATTTCAGTCTTAGGTAAAAGCTCTGCAATAGAAACGTTTTCAGGCGTAGGAACTACCATTTGTGCGCTAGCAGCAACAGTTAAGGCTATATACATAGCAATTACAAGAAAAAATAGGGGGCTTTTCAGACTAAATCTCATTTACAAGTCTCCTTAAAACAAGCTTTTGGGAGTATATCACAATAATTAAACTAATGAATAATACAAAAAAAAGCTGCAAATGTCATTTGCAGCTTTTTAATGTAATATACAGATTATTTTTTAGGTTTGTCTACTTCGGCTTTGGTTTTAATGTATCTGCACAAAAACTCGCCGTTCTTTGGCTCAAAGAAGTAATAGCCTTCGATTGGACCGTCGTTTTCGGTGTAAATTTTGCCGGAAGCTCTTATACTGCCGTTTTTCATAACAATGATATCTCTATTGTTATGGTCATATAAGTCGCTAACCATAAATGGTCTGGAAAACTTTGATTCGGCATAGGTAAAATTCATCGGCAAAAATTCGTTGCAACATGCCTGATATTTATAAACGTAAAGAGCGCTCATTTCGGGGCCGGTCATAGCAGCTGCAATCAGTTCTGGTATATTGTCGCCATCCATGTCCCTTATGGCTAAACTTGTTTTTTTGCCGGAAAAAGTAATGAACTTTTCTTGTTCTCCAAGAGATTCAGATGCCCATACTTTTTCACCTTTTTCATTGAAAGCAGTTAAAACCACTGTAAGTTTTTCTTTGTCGAAACGTTTTTCAATATCGAGTTTAACATTTTTCCATGAGAATTTTGATTTTGCCAATACGGGATTTAATTCCCCGGGTAAACCCAGACCTGCGTATAGAAGAGCCGAGGTAAGAATGAAAACAGTTATTAACAGTGCAAATCTTTTCATGATTTATCCTTATATTCAGATTAGATATCCCATTGATAGAGGTTATATGATTTCATCAAACTAATCAACTTGTTTGCGTAATTGGGGTCTGTTGCGTAACCGGCCTGATGAATGCCTCTGGCATATTCGTCAGCATTCTTGTTTTGCTTATACCGATTCAATGCACCGCCGTATCTCGAATTCTGTAGCAATTTTGCGTGGTCGTCAATAGATTCTTGCCAACTGTTATATCTTCTGAAGCCGTCTTGTATAGTAACAAATTGACCATTATAACATTCTTGGGTCGAAACTCTTGTTGTTCCGGCGGGGCCTGTGCCCTTAATCCCAAATAGATTCTTGGCATCACCTATGCTTGATTGTCCCCAACCGGTTTCAAGTATTGCTTGGGCAAGAGTTACAGAAGCAGGTACTCCGGTTTCTTTCATGCTTTCACGTGCCACTGGTCCAAATAATGCAATGAATTTGTCTGTGGGAAGCTTCCCTCCGGGATAATCAGCTAGTGCGCCGCTTTCTGCTGCTGACGGTGTTGTTTTAGTTGCGGTTGGAGTTGAGCCTGCTTTGGCGCCGGTTTCAGATTGTGCTATTCCTTCTGACTTAGGCAGATAGCCTCCGCTGTATGTGTTGCCGGGGTAGTATGGTGTTATCCTTGAAGCAGCTTTTTTTGCTGTTGATACATAGTTCTTATGCATAAAACCGCTTTGTCCATTAATTGTTACTTCATAAAATTCCCCTGACTCACCTGTTATTGTGACCGGCATACCTGTGTTATACATGCCAATTACCGGCCCCCAGGGCCATGACCTAAGTCTCAACGAGTCGCCTTGAACAGTTCCCTCAATTGGAAACTCACCTTTTGTATCTTCTTTTTTGTCTTCTTTATCTTTTACGCCTTCTTCGCTTTGCGTCGTTGTGCTTGTCGTAGATGTGGTGGCATTTACTTCAACTGCATTGCCCGAAAAAGAATTTTGGACTTCTTCTGCTGCAGTCAAAGAAAAACCTGCCGAAAGCGCTATTGCAAGTAATGAGGCTGACAAAACTTTACAACTTTTCATTTGAATGCTCCTTAAATTACTATACAGATTATACACCCCATTCCTGAAAAAAGTTTATATTTTTTATTGTTAATCATTAATTATTTTGCTTCGGTTCTGTTTTTTTTCAGAAATTATTTTTTTGTTTTTGATTCGGTTTTCTACCGAAGACTTCGTTGGTTTTGTCGGCCTTCTTACTTTTGGACTTTTGAGACATTTGAGTATTAAGTCCCTTAGCTTAGAACGCGCATCTTCGAGATTTTTAAACTGTTCTCTGTGCTTTTGGCTTGTTATTACTATGCGTCCTTCTGCATCTAATCGTTTTTTTGCCGAAATTAACAGTCTTTGCAAAGCAGCATGGGTAAGCTGACCCCATTCTGTCGGATTAAAGCGAAGCTCTATGCAAGTTGCAACTTTATTTACATTTTGTCCGCCGGGACCGCTTGACCTGACTGCTGATACAATCAGTTTGTCGCTGCTTATTCTAAGAGATTCGTTTATTACTAATTCTTCAGCCACTGAGTTTACTCCGATTTGTTTTTATTGATTTAATATAACATAAAAGCCTATTTGAGGACATCTCTGTATTTATCTGATTCTTTGAGCTTTTTTACGGCAAATGAACATAAAGGAACTATTTTATAGGTTTCATTTCGTGCATATTCAACCACCTTATCAAGCAATTGACTTGCGATTCCTTTGCCTTTAAGAGCATCTGATACATATGTGTGGTCTATGGTTATAGTTTTATCGTCAGAGAAAAAGAAGGTGATTTCAGCCAATGGGTCATTTATGTCATCTCCGATGTAAAATTTATTTTCATATTTTTTAATTTTAATATCCATAATACTTGTCTCCGACTACAGTTAGGTGCTAAATATACTTCTGATGTATTATGTTACGACTTCGAAAGAATTTGTGCAATTCTCTTTATCTTATTTGAGGAACAATATGATCGATAAAAAATTAAAAGAAATTTACCTGGCAGGCGGATGCTTTTGGGGATTGGAAAAATATTTCTCTTTGCTGACAGGAGTTGTTTCAACCGAAGTTGGTTATGCAAACGGAAACAAAAATAATCCGACTTATGATGAAGTCTGTAATGGAAGCGGCCATGCAGAAACTGTTAAACTGCTTTATGATGCTGAAATTGTTAGTTTAAAGAAAATTTTGCAGCTATATTTTGACGTTATTGATCCTACTTTAAAAAATAGGCAAGGTAACGATTTCGGACTTCAATACCGTACGGGCGTGTATTATACCGACGAAAATGATTTGGCAGTTATTTCCGCAATTTTTGAAGAAAAGGCTAACAATTATTCAAAGCCGATTTTAACAGAAGTTTTGCCTTTAAATGAATTTTATAAAGCAGAAGAATATCATCAGAAATATCTTGTCAAGAACCCCGGCGGCTATTGTCACATCGGAAAAGACAAATTTGATATCAACAAGATTAACGGAAGGTGATTTATGTCTTGTAGGCTTATAGACGATAGATTTACGGCAAGATGGATTGCCGAAGCAAATGAATACTCAAATTACATTCTTGGTCGTATTGTTTCTCATAATCACGATTTGTATGTGGTTTCTACCAGTGAAACAGAGATGATTGCACAAGTTTCGGGAAAATTGAACTTTATGGCCGATTCAGTTGCGGATTATCCTGTGGTTGGCGATTATGTAATGTTAGACAGAAAAAACTCTGAGCACGGAAATGCAATAATTCACGGAATATTGAACCGAAAGAGTCTCTTTTCAAGAAAGGCTGCCGGAAAAAACGCTCAAATTCAGCCGATAGCAGCAAATATAGATACACTGTTTATATGCATGGCCTTAAATAATGATTTTAATTTAAGACGCTTAGAAAGATATATTTCATTAGCCTGGGAAAGCAACGCCATACCCGTTGTGGTTTTGACTAAATCAGATCTATGTTCTGAAATAACGGCCAGAATTGAAGAAACTGAAAAAGTCGCTCTCGGTATTGATATAATAATCACGAGCAATATTGAAAAAAACGGCCACGATGATATTTTGAACTATCTGAAACCGGGTATGACAGTGGCTTTCGTGGGCTCGTCCGGAGTTGGCAAGTCTACTCTGATAAATCTGTTAACAGAAGACACTCATATCGCAACCAATGAGATACGTAAAGATGATAGGGGGCGCCATACCACCACCGGTCGTGAGCTATACATTACTCCTAATGGGGCTGCGGTGATTGACACCCCGGGTATGCGCGAATTGGCCATGGATACAGCAGATGTCGCGAAGGCATTTTCCGATATAGAAGAAATTGCAAAAGAATGCCGATTTAAAGACTGTAAACACGAAGGTGAACCCGGTTGTGCCGTAAGAATGGCAATAAAAGCGGGTGAACTCGATGAGGCACGATTAAGAAACTGTAAAAAACTCGATAAAGAAGCAAAATATGAGGGTTTGAACTCAAAACAAATCGAAAAAGAAAAAATAGAAACCATGTTTGCTAAAGTTGGCGGAATGAAAAATGCCAGGGAATTAGGTAAAGCAAAATATAAAAGAGACGAATGGTAGGCGATTAGCGCCGAAAAAATACTAGTTTTGTAAAAGTGGTATTTTATGATAGACTTAGATGTGTTAATAAAACGTAAATAAAATAGGAGACCAACCATGAAAAAATATGTTTGCACAGTATGCCAATATGTTTATGATGAAGCTGAAGGTGATCCCGATAGCGGAATTGCTCCCGGTACCAAATGGGAAGACATCCCAGCTGATTGGGTTTGCCCAGTTTGCGGTGTAAGCAAAGACCAGTTTGAACCGGCCTAAAATCTAAAACCTATTAGATTCTGATTAAAAAATAAGCGCTGTCAGCATATGTGACAGCGCCCTTTTTTTAGCTATTACACGCAATTTTGCTTGCTATGGCGTGACCTAAGGCTTTACACTTTAATAAATCGTTCGCATCAGGCGCAAATTGACTCTTAACGCCTTCTGCAACAACTTCGATTCCACTTTCGGCAAAACCGGCTTCAATGCGTTTGATGCATTCGCCGCTCCAACCGTAGGTTCCAAAAGCTGCTCCGATTTTATTTCTGAATTTAAGCCCTCTTGTTTCTTCTAAGAACGCTGCAATAACAGGCAAAACAGTGTTGTTTCTTGTTGCGCTGCCTATAATAATTGCTTTCGCGCCGAGAATGTCGGTCATGACATCGGCCATATCAGATGAGCCGGCGTTGAAAATCTTGTAATGAACGCCTTTTTCTCTTAAGCCCTCAGCAATAGCATCTGCCATTTTTTCGGTGCCGCCCCAAATTGTGTCATAAATTATGACTGCTTTGCCTTCACATTCGCCTTTCGCCCAGTGAATATACTTTTCTACAATCTGAACGGGGTTGTCGCGCCATATGATTCCGTGTGATGGGGCAATCATCTTAAGTTCCCAGTTTAGCTGCAAAAAGGCTTCAATCTTTTTAAGAATAGGCTGAGAATAAAGAGTCAGTATGTTTGCAAAATATTTTTCTGCTTCATACCATAAACCATCATTGTCAATTTCATCATTAAACAACTTGCTTGTCGACAAATGTTCGCCAAAAGCGTCTGCAGAAAACAATATTTTATCTGTATCGCTGTAAGTGAACATTGTATCGGGCCAATGCAGCATTTGTGCTTCGAAAAATTTAAGTGTTCTTTTGCCGATATTTATCGAATCGCCGGTTTTAACAACCTTTAAATTATTAACTGCCATCGGGAAAAATCTTGATACACTTATTTTTCCGCCATTACTCACATAAATCTGTATTTTGGGGTTTCTTTCGAGCAATCTCGGAATAGCGGTTGAGTGGTCCGGTTCAGCGTGGTCTATAACCAAAATATCTAAGTCTTCAATTTTGCAAAATTCTTCGATATTTTTAAACCATTCATCGCATTTTGTGTCTCTTATAGAGTCTATAACTACTTTTTTTTCATCATCTATAAAAAATGAGTTATAGGTTGTTCCGTGTTTTATCGAAAGCTCGTGGCCATGAAAATGCGATTTGCTCCATTCATTGGCGCCAACCCAATAAACACCTTCGCATACCTGTTTCTTCACTTGATTCCTCCTGGTTGTGTATTAAAATATTGTCGCACAAATTATAATCTAATTTAAAGCTCAAATCAACTTGCAAACAAACCTAAATCAAAGACTTCTTAGTGCTTCAATATAGTAAATAGCACTTAAAATGCCGTCTCCGAAGCACGAACTTCCCTGATGGGCAATAACGCCATTTGGCCACCACCCCAAAAGTAAATCGCAAGATGCCGCAAAAAAGTGCATGCTGTAAATTGAATCTTTGACTTCGATGTAGTTTTCTTCATCGATTTCTTGATTTGCAAGAGGTGTTTGTCCAATAATGGTGCCCCTTGCAAAACGCTCTTTTTGCAAATATGTCATTATTTTTGATGCTATTTCTTCGGCGCTTACAATCGACCCGTTAGCATCTGTAATTGTCAGTTGCTGGCCGTCATCGCCTACAATTGCAGTTAAACCGTTTTTGTCAGAAATATTTAAAATCTGTGCGCTTTTGTGAGTCTTTATTAAGGCATCAATATGGGGAAAAGGTATTCGTATGTTTTTGAAGCCGATTCCGGGCTCTATGCCGCTATCCGCCAGACCTGCCAAATTTTCAATATAGGCGTCGGTCATGTTTGTTTCGCCAATAACGCCTGTTCTGCCTAAGTTTAAATTTGATTTTTCATTGCTGATATCGCGAAGATCAAATAGGCCTCCGTTGCTAGTTATGGCTGTCAGCAAAAATCCTCGTTCTTTTTCATCTTTCGAAATGTATAAGCCGATAGGTGCGTTTCTCAGAGCAATTGCCTGAGAAAAAGCGCAAATAGGCACGGCATATGGAGCCATGAAAACATTGACACCAATTTCTGTGAAGCCCTGTGCGGTTATCTGAGCTATATCTTTAACGCCTTTTGTGGCAGAATAACTCAAAAAAATAGACGGATAAGTCGAACAAAGCTTGCAGATATGCCTGAAAAAAAGCATGTTTTCAGGCATATCTGACCATTTTAAAGATTTTGCATCCTCTGCTTCAATGCAGATCGGGCCTAATTTATCCGTTTCAAGAATCATGCAAATATCGCCGCTCCGCCCAACAAAACAGCATCATTTTCAAATTTTGCTTCTTTGATCAGCTGTTTGTTTTTTGCAGCAACAGGTAAAATATACGTATTCATTGTTTCAAGCAAAGTAGGCATAAAATAGCTTTTCAAAGCAGTCATGCCTCCGCCAATTAAGACTACATCAGGATTAATCAGAGTGTGCACATTCGCAATTCCGATTCCAAGGTAATAGCCAACTCGCTTTATTGCTTTAAGTGCAAGTTCGTCCCCTTGTTCAGCGGCCTTACCTATAATCGGCCCTTTTATAAGCTCAATATTACCTTCAACCATATCACTTATTATGCTATTTCGACCCTTTTTCAGTTCATTCTTAACATAATTTTCCATGCCTGTGCCCGAACAATATGCTTCAAGACAGCCTTTTTTCCCGCATCCGCAAAGCGGCCCGTTAGGATCCATGCAAACATGGCCAATTTCACCAGCCGAATTAGTCGCTCCGTTTAGCAGTTTGCCATTTATAACAAAGCCCGAACCTACACCTGTGCCCACAAAAATGTTGGCAAAATTGTCGTAGCCCTTGCCATTCCCAAATTTTTGTTCTGCTACGGTAGCGGCGCGCACATCGTTCAATACTCTTACCGGAATCTTAAATTCCTTTTCTAAAGAGGCTGCTAAGGGAACATTATACCAATTCAAATTAGGCGAATAGATTACATCACCTGTCTCTGAATTTATTTGTCCGGCTGCTCCTATACCAATTCCGACGATGTTCTCAATTGACTGCCCGTCCATTGCCTGTTTTGCGGCATCTACCATAGTTTTTAATATATGTTGGGTGCCGTTAGAAACCGATGTTGGAAAAACCACTTTTTTCAGTATTTCTCCATCTTTACAAAGGCCGGCCGCTATCTTGGTTCCGCCTAAATCAATGCCGAGACTGTATTTGTTGCTCATTTTATTTTTTTCCGTTTTGATTCTGCATTATCAAGTTAGAAAAGCAGTTTTTACTTTATTAGAGTGCTTAGATATTCGCCATAGCTGGATTTTCCGTAGAACTTAGCTGCCTGAGCTATTTGTTCTTCATATATCCAGCCTTTTAACCATGCTATTTCTTCAAGACAGGCTATTTTAAAGCTTTGTCTTTCTTGAATTGTTTGAACAAAATGCCCTGCTTCGATCAGGCTGTCATAGGTGCCCGTATCAAGCCATGCAAAGCCTCTTCCCAGAGTTTCTACTTTAAGTTTGCCGCTTTCGAGATAATGGTTATTCACCGATGTTATTTCTAATTCGCCTCGAGCGCTGGGCTTTATGCCTTTTGCAATTTCACAGACATCTTTATCATAGAAATATAGGCCCGGAACAGCAAAGTTGCTTTTCGGCTTTTTTGGCTTTTCTTCAATGCTAATGGCTTTCCCGCTTTCGTCAAACTCAACAACACCGTATCTTTCCGGGTCTTTTACTGGATATCCGAAGATTACTGCGCCGTCTTTATTGCTTGATGCTCTTTTTAATATGCTTGAAAAGCCGTGTCCAAAGAATATGTTGTCTCCGAGTATCAAACATGATTCGTCACCGTCGATGAATTTTTCGCCAATGATAAATGCTTGTGCAAGCCCTTCCGGGCTTGGTTGAACTGCGTAAGACAAATTTATTCCCCATTGAGTTCCGTCAGATAAAAGTTCTTTGAATCTGGGCGTATCTGATGGAGTTGAAATAATCAAGATATCTCTGATACCTGAAAGCATCAAAACCGATAGCGGGTAATAGATCATGGGTTTATCATAAACCGGCAGAAGCTGTTTGCTTGTTACCAAAGTTATCGGATAAAGTCTTGTTCCCGAACCGCCCGCTAAAATAATACCTTTCATTTTATATTCCTGCCTCTCGATTTTTTATTATGATTTTGCCAGTGTTTTTGCCCAACCGTCTTTAAGACTTATGGTGCGGTTGAATACAGGTTTGCCCTGTTTTGAATCTTTGTCTTTGCAAAAATAACCGATTCTTATGAATTGTGCAGTTTTGCCCACTTCTAATTCTGCCAAAGCAGGTTCTACAACAGCATCAGTTACAATTTGAAGTGAATTCTGGTTTATATTGTCTGTGAAATCTTGTCCTTCTTCAACTTTGTCGGGGTTTTCAACGGTAAAGAGGTGATCATACAATCTGACTTCAGCTTTAACACCGTCTTCTGCAGAAACCCATTGTATTGTTCCTTTTACACGTCTGCCGTCAGGAGAAGCTCCGCCGCGGCTTTGAGGATCATATTCGCATTTAAGTTCTGTTATATTACCTTCTGCATCTTTTATAACTTCTTTACAAGTTATGTAGTAAGCGTGTTTTAAGCGAACTTCTGCCCCCGGAGAAAGTCTGAAATATTTCTTCGGCGGATTTTCCATGAAATCGTCAGCATCTATATATATTTCACGGGTGAATTTTACTTTTCTGGTTCCGGCATTAGGATCTTCGGGGTTATTATCTGCATCGAAATATTCGTGTTGACCTACCGGATAGTTTTCGATAACAACCTTAATCGGTTTTATGACTCCCATGAAGCGTGGAGCATGCGTGTTTAAGTTGTCTCTTATGCTGCTTTCTAATAGTCCAAAGTCTACTGTGCTGTTAGCTTTTGCGACTCCGATTCTTTCGCAAAAATCATGCAAAGCTTCGGGTGGATATCCTCTTCTGCGCATTCCTGAAATAGTCGGCATTCTGGGGTCGTCCCAGCCGTTTACTTTATTATCTTTTACCAGTCGTAAGAGTTTTCTTTTACTCATTACTGTATAGGTAAGGTTAAGACGGGCAAATTCATACTGATGAGGTTCCGCGGGTACCGGCAAAACCTTTATAAACCAATCATAAAGCGGTCTGTGATCTTGAAATTCAAGAGTACAAATAGAATGCGTAATTTTTTCTATGGCGTCTGATTGTCCGTGAGTAAAGTCGTACATCGGATAAATACACCACTGATTGCCAGTCCTTGGGTGTGATTCGTGCAAAATTCTGTAAAGAACAGGGTCACGCATGTTCATATTCGGAGAAGCCATGTCTATTTTTGCTCTCAGAACTTTTTCGCCATTTTTAAATTCGCCGGCCTTCATTCTTTTGAAGAGGTCAAGGTTCTCTTGAATTGTTCTGTCTCTGAAAGGCGAGTTTTTGCCCGGTTCAGTAAGTGTTCCGCGGGTATCTCTTATTTCATCTGCAGTCTGGTCGTCGACATAAGCCAAGCCTTTTTCTATCATTAATACAGCCCATTCATAAAGCTGCTGAAAATAATTAGAGGCGTAGTATTCGTGTTCTCCCCATTTACAGCCAAGCCACTTGAGGTCTTCTTTTATAGAGTCAATGTATTCTTGTTCTTCTTTTGTCGGGTTTGTATCGTCGAATCTGAGGTGAAATTCACCATTGTAGTCTCGTGCTATACCATAATTTAAGCATATGGATTTTGCGTGTCCAACGTGAAGATAGCCATTTGGCTCGGGTGGAAATCTGGTTATAATTTTAGTGTGTTTACCTGATTTAATGTCTTCATCGATAAT
>JAQVCG010000021.1:0-6292 GCA_028689875.1 Candidatus Rifleibacteriota bacterium
TTGACTTTTGTTGTACCATAACCAATAACAAAAAGAGACAATAAGAATAAAATAACGGTAGCCCAAATAATTTCTTTAATGTGCGTTCTGAGCCATCGCATAGACATAAAACCTGGATTGGACATGTTGTCTACCCCTAATTTAGCATTTGTCCTCTCTCTGAATACCATATAGGATACGAGAGGACTGCCGATTATATCACTGCAAAGACAGTTATGTCAAACTTATAGAACCGTGCAGATAAACAAAATGAAGGTTTGAACAAAATATGCTATAGAAGCCGCATATCCAACTCCGGCAACCCCAAATTCAGCCACAAATCCGGCACCCACAAAAAATAGAATCGCCGAAGAAATTATGCCTGAAATAAAAGGTAAAAAATATTTTCTTTTAGCAAAAAAACCTCTATTCAAGACAAGATTTAGAGATACCGGAAGCAACGCCAAGGAATAGCTTTTAAAAAGTCCTGCTGCCACCGAGGCGTCCTCAAGTGAGAACTGACCTCTTTTGTAGACCAGTTCAACAATAGTTTCAGCGAAAAACCATATAAATATGACTATTGGTAATACGGAAACAAAAGCGACGGCAAAAGCCTTAAAAAGGAAAGTTTTTCTTTCTTTGTCCTTTAACTGACTTAGACGAGGCAAAATTACATTAGCCAGGCTGATAGAAATTATTCCCAAAGGCAAATTGAAAAGTTTTTCAGCATAATTCAGTGCTGCTAAAGACCCGTTAGTCTGCATAGACAACAAATATCTTTCATACACCGGTATAAGGGTCAGCGATGAAACCCATATTGCAATCGGCGTTACAGCACAAAGAAATTCTTTTGCTGCTTGTTTATCAAAAACAAACATGGTTTTAAAATCTAAATTAAATATTTTGCTTTTTTTCACAAGAATAAGCAGCCAAAAAGCCTGTGCTGCTGCTCCGAGAACAGTTGCAGAGACAATTTTCTCTATTGCTCCGCCCGAAGCAGCAAATATTCCCGCAATAATAAAAGCATTTACCAACAAAGGCCCTACTGCCGGCAAAGCAAAACTCATGTTAGCATTTAAAAATGAAGTCAAAACTCCAGAAGGAATTGCAAATATCAAATATATTGAGATAACCGACCACATAAACTGAACACGCTGCATTTCAATTCCGCTGAAACCGGGCAAAATATTGTCGCAAATAGGCTTTGAAAATATGGTAAAAAATATAACGCTTATAAGCGCTACAATCAAAGAAATCCAAGTAAGTGTCCAAAATGCATTGTTTATTTTTTCTTTGTTATCTCTTAGTTCTACAAACATCGGTACAGCAGCACAAGAGACCAAGCCTTCGCTCAAAAATTTATAAGCGAGGTCAGGTAAAAGCATGACAGCCATATACATGTCTGCTTCAACTGATCTGCCGTAAAAAGCGGCAAGAGCAGCAACTTTAATAAAGCCGCTAACTCTTGACAAGACTGTCAGGGCAGATAACGAAAAAAATGCATTTAAAAGACTCATCCGTTTTTAACTACAATTGCTATTTTGCTTGCAAAATCTTTCCAATCAGGCAAAGTTTTTATAAATCGCTGCGCCTTCAAGCCCATTTTAGCGTTTTTAGTAGGATTATTGAAAGCATTTCTCATGGCTTTAGCTAACTCTTGCTTATCTATTTCAAGCACATTCATTTCGCTTGATTGGGCATATATTGTTTCAGGCTTCGCTACTTTAGTTTCGGCAGGAACAATATAAGCATATTCATTTTCGAGACCAAAGACTTCAGCCACTTTTTGATGTGTAATTACCGGCAAAGCGCAAGCCATCGCCTCTTTGATTGTAATAGAAGAACTTAATGTTTTTCCTGCATAAATATAAGTATCAGATGAAGCTAAGAGGCCGGCATATTCTTTATCCGGCATTATTTCAGTAATAACTTTTACCTTCGCGAACATTTTGTTTAATGCTCCGATTTTCTTTTTTAAATCTTGTATTTCAAAGGCAAGATTCTTTTTTAAATTCGGATAATGTGTCAATTTAATAAGCAATTCAACTTTTTCATTCGGTTTAAATTCTTTTATATATGCGTGTAAAACTTCTTCAATGCCTTTTCTGTTAATTGGGCAAGCAGAAAGAACAAATCTAAAAATCCCCTCTTGGGGTTTTAAATTATCCGGACAAAGAACTCTGGGGTGAAATTTTCTGGTGTTTACCGGCATAGGAAAGACTTCAACTTTTTCGGAAGCAATTCCTTCTTTAAGACAAGCTTTCAGATGAGCTTCTGATGGCACCCAAACTTTTATTGCATTTTTAAGAGCGGCAATTCGTTTTTTATCATATGTAAATGGGTCGAATGCAGTAACCACAAGCATCTTACCTTTGTCAATTTTTTCGGGTAAATCGTTCAGTAAAGAAACCCATAATCTAAACCTTCCGGAGTCAGGTCTTTCGAGTACTTTTGTAATATATGGTGCAAAGTAAAAATCTTTTGTGCTTAAATATGTTTTTCTATCAGACGCAGAGACCGGCAATTCAAGGGCCCTTGTTGCCAAAAGCAATTCAGATGCAACTCTGCCGGAAAAAATCGGCGAAGTAAAAGCTGCCACAAAGCATAAACGTCTAACTTTTTGTTCCATTTTAGTTCATTAACTCCTTTATAGCAGCCCTTTTTAACACCACATCATATTGTTCTTTTGTTAAGCCTGCCGTGCCCAATCTTCCTGAGTGTTTGCCGTATTCACCGTGATAATCGCTTCCACCAACGGGAACCAAATTAAACCTTTCAGTAATAGCGAGAAACTTATTTACTTCAGAATTTTTATGCTCGCTGTAATATACTTCTATGCCGTCCCATGGCAAACTTTTCAATTTATTCCATACGTTATCCCAGTCGGGAATAAGCCCCGGATGCGCAATGATTGCAAGTCCGCCGGCTTTATGTATCATTTCTACTCCTGTTTCGGGAAGAACATTTTGTTTTGGAACGTAAGCAGGACGGCCTCTCAACAGATATTTTTCAAAAGCTTGCTGAAAATCTTTAACATAATCATTTTCTACCAAATACCTCGCAATATGAGGTCTTCCAAGAACTTTTTCGGGGGTAGAATTAAATTCATCAAGCAGCTTTTTTGTATTTATGCCCTCATTTTCAAGTAACTGTAGTATTTTAAGAGCTCTTGTAAAGCGATATTTTTTTTGTTCATTTAACATTTTTGTTAAAGGTTTAGATTTCGGGTCTATGAATAGGCCAACAACGTGAACCGAAGAGTCTCTTCCTTCCCAGCCGCAAGAAATTTCTATACCGGGGACCACATTAATTCCTTGAATTTTTGCTTCTGCAAAAGCTTCATCAAAGCCGCTAAGCGTATCGTGGTCAGTAATCGCTATGGTATTTAAGCCAATTTCTTTGGCTTTTCTTACTACTTCTGCCGGACTCAATGTGCCGTCTGAGGCAGTGGTATGAGTGTGTAAATCTGCGTATACAATGCTTTTCATTTATAGCCTTTCAAATCTTTGCTAATTATTTATTAGATAACAATATATCACCTTTTCACTGGACTTTTCACAAAAAAAAACTATAATGCAGTTATGAAAAGAACAATATTTTTAACCATTTTTTTATTGAATTTAGCTTGTCAGACTTTTGCTAATCCGCATAATCTTTTACCCAGGTTTCCCGAGATAATTATTCAGCAGGGTATGACAGAAAACTATACTGTTGAGTCATTAACAGCAGTTGCAACAATACAAGACAATTACGCGCAAACCATTGTAAATACAGATTTAAAAAATGTTTCAGAGAGCAAAGCATTCACTTCTGTAAAATTCAGAATACTTTATCCTAAAAGTTTATCTTCTGTAAAAATCAAAATCAACGGCTCAGATTTTAACTATAGCCCTCAGCGTAACACATACAATTTTTGGCTTAACCCCGATGAGACTATTAATTTTCATATTGAAGCTGATGTATCTGTAAATTACAGCATAAATGCCGTTAGAAAAGCCTTAAAAGAAGAAGAAAAGGCAAAAAAGAATATAAAGAGCACTTTTGCCGAAGGCTTTGCAGCTTATTTTAACAATGAAAAGTATGGCAAGCGCTTTATGAGCGGTAACATCATCTCAAAATGGGGTATTTTTCCTTTATCGATAAAAAACCTTGAAATTGCTGCAACCACACCGCCAAATATGATTGTTGTTTCAGAAAATGACGAAGTCTGGAAACAAAAATCGAGAGTTAAGCAAAATCATTTTTATTGTAATGATTCCAAAGCTTATAATTCTGCAGTTTTTCTTCCCGAAAAAGACAAAGACGATTTTTTAGAAACCAAAAAGATACTTAATTCTAAAAAATTCATTCACTAAGCGCTATAAAAGCTACACAGTTGGAACAGTAACAGTAAATTTACTACCCACATCAAGTTTGCTTGTAACTTTAATTGTACCTTTAAGCAGCTGCACTATTCGATAAGAAACTGCAAGGCCGAGGCCTGTTCCCTGCCATTCTCTTTTTGCCGCAAAAAACGGATCAAAAATTTGATTAATTTGGTTTTCGGGAATCCCACAGCCGTTGTCTTCAATTGTAAGCACTGCCGATGGAACTAATGAATTTGTTTTTGACAAATTTACATTTATTTTACCGTTTTCATCTACTGCTTTAAGAGCATTCAACAAAATATTCATTACAAGCTGTAAGAATTGAGTTTTACTTCCCATAACTTTAGGGTCACAATCGTCGTGAACAAAAGAAATTTCTGTATTATCATTATGTCTTTGGTAGTCAACTAATCTTATAGCCTCTTTAACTACCGGAATTATTAAAAATTCGCCGTTATCTACTCTTTCAAGGTGCCCAAAAGTCCTCAAGTCATCAATTATTCGGCTAATACGATTAACGTTTTCAAGCATCATATCACAGACTTGTATCTGTCTTTTTTCGTCGTATTTACCTTTTTTCATGAGATGAATTGCGTTTGATATTCCGGCTAATGGGTTATTTATTTCGTGCGAAATACCTGCAATCATTATTCCCAGGGAGTTATTTTTTTCCGTTTGGACAAGTAATCGTTCCATATTGTATTTGTCTGTAACATCGCGCAAAATAACTTGGGCGTATTCTCTTTTAGATTCATAGATTTCTGGTGAAATAACTCTTATTTCAAGAATTTCAGGATAGTTCTCGTTTGGCAAAGCCACAGTTTTCATAAAATTTGATTCTGTTGCTACCATCGAAGCGGAATTTAAAAGATTACAGATTTCTTCACAAAAATAGGATTGTTTGATGGTTTCTCTGAGGTCTTTATTTAAATCTTTTTCTTTAAGTTCTACATGCAGCATTTCAGAGCATCTTGCATTAAAGAAGGCAAGCTTTAAGTCTTCTGATACAAGCATTAATCCGTCGGGCATATTTTCAATTAAATTTCTATGCCTTCTTTCAGATGCAGATAGCTGTTTTGAGAGTTCAACGATTCGCAATTGAGCTTCGATTCTCGCCAGCAGTTCGCTTGGCGCGAAAGGTTTGCTTAAAAAGTCATCAGCACCGGCCTTAAAGCCATTAATCTTTTCTTCAAGATTGCCGTGTGCTGTAATGAAAATGATCTTTAAATTGCTATAATTTTCTTTAGCACGAATTTTTCTGCAAACTTCGAGTCCATCGATTTTTGGCATCATTATATCAAGCAAAATCAAATCGGGTTCGAACTTTTCAAGTTTAGCGAGACCTTGTTCGCCGTCAAAAGCTTGCTCGACTTCATAACCGGATAAAGAGAGTGTTTCAGCCAAGAAATCATTGTTATCCGGCTCATCTTCAACAATCAATATCTTGCTATTTAATTGGTTATTGATGGCAGTATCCATAATCAATTGCCTCGAACAAATACTCCTAATGTTTCGAGATGGAAGGTTCCCGGGAACAGATCGAATGAATACACTTTGTCTAATTTGTATCCCATCTGCCTAAAAGCTTTTGCATCTCTTCTGAAGGTCATTGGGTTGCAAGAAAGATAAGTAATAATTCTGGGTTTCAAGCCGCCCAATCCTCTGATAACTCTTTGAGAGCAACCTGTTCTGGGAGGATTAAGATGTATAGCTGCCAACGGACCTCTTGTCATGGGAGTTCCGAATATGCCTTCGACACGTTTACAAATAAATTTAATTTTTGAGTTATGTCTTGTTTTTTGATATTCGATTGCGTCTTCATAAGAAGAAGCATTGCATTCTACGGCATATGTTTCTTCGAAGAATTGTTCGAGCAAAAAGGTTTGAATACCACAGCCACAATAGAGATCTAAGAATTTACCTTTATGCTGATAGCCTTCATATAC
>JAQVCG010000021.1:6392-7815 GCA_028689875.1 Candidatus Rifleibacteriota bacterium
AAAGAAGTTTCTTTTTCGCGGCGCTGGACTTCGGGATGTATGTGCTGCCAATGGCAACCGCCGCATTCCGGGAAATTAGGGCAAGGAGAGGGTCTTCTTTCAGGAGAAGGAGTTAAAATTTCTTCGATTTCTCCGCGCATGTAATCTGATTTTTCTTCTGTAATTCTTATTTTGACTTCATCACCCGGCACTACGTAAGGTACAAAAACTACCTTTCCGTTTAAATGTCCGAGGCCGTCAATTCCATAAGTCATGCGCTCAATACTTACTGTTTCCATCATAAAATCCTTAAAAAATTTGGTAAAAAAGCATAGTTTGGGATAAATACCCAGAACAAAGACACGAGTCGGCACAAGTTCCGATCGCCGTTTATTGATAGTGATTATCTCAATATTTTTATAAACTGTCAAGGAATATAAGTGCATCTGCTAAAAAGCAGTATTATGAGCAAGCAACGAATGGCATTTGGGTAGTTACAACGGCTGTGAACTTTGAGGCGAGCGTTCACCGCTGATTTAACAGCCAAGAGAGGTTAAAATTGAGAGACTGATTAAAATAAAAAATAATTGACTTGCAACAATTGTAGTGATAAAAATTTTACAGATTGATTTTTGGAGTGAAATATGCGAAAAATTGTGTATATGTGCGTTTTCGCAGTAATGGCTTTAACGTGTGTTACAGGCTGTTCAGATTCTTCTGAATCTCGTTCTTATCCGAGTTCTTGGCTTGGAATAACAGGTGTTTCTTCAAGTTCTCGTGTCAATGTAAAAATAGGGAACCAGAACCCTTATGTAGGCAAAACAATACCGATAGTTGTCGGTGTTTTTGATGCTGTTGGGTCTCCGGTAGCAGAAGCATCGGTTTCAATGACCAGCGACAACGGTGGTTCGTTTGGAAATGATGAATATGAAACAGATTCAAGAGGCTATGCAAACGTTATTTTCACGCCGAGTAATTCAGGAACCACATTAATAACAGCCGCTGCAGGCGGTTATTTTGGGACAGCGAGCGTCCAAATATCTCCGAGTGTTTCTAGCGGTCCAACTGTTACCTTGTTTACTTCATCAGATGTGGTCGATTTAAATGCCACATTGATTATTCAGGTTCATGGCACAGATGACAGCGGAACAGAATTAGATAATGCTCCTGTAAATTTGTCATGCGAAGTAGGCACCCTTGCAGAGACAGATGGCACGACTGCTTCAGGCTGGTTCACCACCACATACACTGCTCCTAACACCACCGGTGTAGCAACCATAACAGCAATGATCAACGGAACAGTTGCTGTGAAAACTGTTTCGGTGAGGTAACAAATGAAATATTGTTCGAAATTATTTTTAATATTTGTGTTATTTGGTTTAACACTCGTTTTAGGTTGTTCGAGTGACGAACCTATAGTATCAGAATCATCCGGAGGAAGCGG
>JAQVCG010000021.1:7915-32709 GCA_028689875.1 Candidatus Rifleibacteriota bacterium
TTTCGGTGAGGTAACAAATGAAATATTGTTCGAAATTATTTTTAATATTTGTGTTATTTGGTTTAACACTCGTTTTAGGTTGTTCGAGTGACGAACCTATAGTATCAGAATCATCCGGAGGAAGCGGGTATAAAATTGTATTGGCTTCTCCGGGCACAGAGCTTGAGAGCGGTGGTTCACTTTCATTAATTGCGACTATAAAAGACCCTGACGGCAATCTTGTAGGGAACGAAGACGAAGGTGTTATTTTTTCAAGCAACATAGGTGATATTGAGTTTGCGGAAACTAAAGCAGATATAATAACAGGAGTAGCGACAACAGTCATGACCTGGGAAGACACTTCTGAAGACGAAGCTTCAGAACCTAGCAAACCGGCGTTGATTACAGCAACTTACCGCGGTGCTTTCGCCCAGATTCAAATTATGCTAATTAGCGAGGACTTTTAAAGGAATCCATAATGCGCAAATATTTCTTGATATACTTTTCGATAATTTTAATCAGCACAATGTTTTTATGTGATTTGAGCTGGGCAGAAGACAAGGTATCAGTTCCAGAGCTTGACACAGCTTATGATGATTATTCTCCTGAGCTTGTGCAGTCATCAAACAGAGCCTCAAGCCGGAGCGGCAACTGCAAAATCATATACTTGATGTATAGCCGTTCAGAAGATGTATTGAACAGTTTAAAAGAAATTTTTGAATCAGAAATCACTGCAGGAAAATTGACACTAACTCATAATGCTGCCACTAATTCTATCATAATGCGTCTTGACGACCCCGAAGACGATGTTTCAAAAGACGTTCATGATGTAATAGATAGTTTGGATTACCGCACCGGTCAAGTTTTGATTGATGTACTGGTTGTTGAGTTAACTGTAACAGACGATGATGTATTGAATGCAGAATGGAAAGAGTTATTCTCTAACCCGTTCGGTCATTCTAATTCGCTTGTAAACGTGGGTATTGACCACGGCAACATTAACCTAAACGATCCCACTGCAGGTGTAAACGGCTTTAAAACGCTTGTTACTTCGGGCAGCAAAATGAAAGCTTTTTTAAATGCTTATCAAAAAAAGGGAAAGGCTGCAGTTATAAGTTCTCCGCACATCGTAACTGCTAACCACCGAGAGGCTGTTTTTAAGACCGGTGAAAAGCTTCCTTTGATTGAATCAACACGTCCAAGCACAGATGGTCCTATCAATTCCTATACTATAGCAGAAGTTGGCTTAGAACTGGTTGTTACGCCTCACATAAACAGAGCAGGAGAAATAGATTTAGAAGTTTCTCAGACGATAAACGCTGTCGATTCATATGACCCCAAAACTTGGACAGCCAGAATGACGAATCGTGAAGCAAAAACCAACCTGACATTAAGCAATGGTGAGACTATGGTGTTAGGCGGTTTTATAGAAGAAAAAGACGATAAAATAGAACGCAGAATTCCAATTTTAAGCGATATTCCTAAAATTGGGCGCATATTTACGTCTGTAAATAACAGTAAAAAGAAAACCGAACTAATGGTTTTTATTACTCCAAAGGTACTTAACACAAAAGAAGATGCTCTAATAGCAACCAAAACTCAGGTTTCTCGCACTTCTCAAAAAGACAAGACAATGAGTTTGATTAATATGCGCCGCAAAGTTGAATCCCCGCTTGATTCAAACCAAGAAGTAGTTTTAGACCGCAGATCTTCGGGTTGGGAATATGCATTTAACAGCCCTTTGATTGACGATATTGTTTGGCAGGTTCCGCAAAATCTTGACGCTGACGAATTAGAGCTTCCTCACAAAGGCACGGCTCCATTTGGGTTTGGTTCTTCGCGCAGGCTTTTGCCAGCCCCGGTTAAGACTTACTTAAAACCCTCTGAAGGAGTTATTTTCAAACGCTATTTTTACGTAGAAAAACCTGAAAATTACAAATCTTTCGGTATTAAGGTCGCATCAGACAACGCTGCTGCCATTTACATCAATGGCAAGTTAATCGACGAAGATCCTATGATGAAAATGAAAGACGGACACGGATTTCAATATTGGAATCGCGAAAAAGACGATATACCCGCAAGAATGATAAGAAAGGGTCGCAATACTTTGGTAGTCTTATTAGGAAGTGAAAAAGAATCTACCAGTGCATATATGGATTTAATGGTTATAGGTAACAAATAATATGCTTAAAACCATATTTTTATCTTTATTTTTCTGTTGTTTTATTCTACAACCGGCGCAATGTGAAGATAACAAAAGCGAAGTAAAAGAAGTTGTAAAACCTTTTGAGGTAACTGTAAAAAAGGGAAAAACCAGTATTAAATACCTGATGATGCGCAGTGAGTCCGATGTTAATCAGTGGTATTGCGCAAAAATGTCCCCGACTTTATATGAATACAAAGCAGACAGAAAAGCTATATCAGAACCTGCTTTGAGTTTTATTCGATTCCAGAAGATTGACCCGGCTAACCCTGACAAACTTGTTGAGGGGGCAATTTTAGAGTGTGAATTTGACATCGGGGTTGATAAATCAACACAAAACATTTTAAAGAATAGATTACCGTTTTCCGTAAGGAATCTTGCGCGTGTCAATCTTTTGCCTCTTAATGGCTTAGAAATGGTCTTCATAAGGCCTTCTGACTCTTCAGAGCTTAAAATTACAGCTAAAGAGTTTAGAACCAAAACTGACAAAGAGGGTACAACTACCGCTGTATTTTATGGAATTTTATCATCATCAGACGCTGTTTTACTTAATGCCCTGCTTTCTAACACGGGCGGTGTGCGATATCGAATTGAGTATAAGTATAATTCTGTATCTGAGCCCGAAAAAATAGTTGCAAACATTGATTACGGCAAAAGCAAGAACATTTACGGAATCAAGGGCGAACAGAAAGACGATGCAGCTCTTTTAAGTCATTTAGCGGGCAAGGCAAAGAATCCTAGGCTTTTACAAGCTGTAAAGGCAAAATCTAAAAAAAGTAATATAGAGCAGGAAAGCTCATCAAATACTGAACAAGAGCCTTTTGATATAAGAAATATCGGACACAAAAAGATAAATAGAGGCAAAGGAACTGCCAATTCAACTATTTCTGAGTTGGTCGAGACTGTTGAGCTTGTTTATAAAACACGTAAAGAAAAGGTTATAGCCGCAGATGGCTTAATCACCTTGGCAAATTACCCGGACGAAATTAGAAACAAGAAAATGTTCACCGACGTTTCATATGATGATTGGAAATTTGCGTATTTAATGGCTCCCACTATCTCTGCAAGATCAGATTTGCAAATTGAAGAAATATCATTAAACATTCATCTTTGCGACAACAAGCATGTTTATGAAAAGCGCAAAATTCTTTGGAAAGGCGATTCAGGTTGGTGTGATGAAACAGGGAACCCATCGTCAATAGTAAAATTTTCGCTTGAAGATATTCTTTCTAATTCAGGGAAATCACCCTTAGACAAAGCATTCTTCAAGGTCAGCTCTCGAATTAAATTCAGCAAAGACAGCGACATGATTTTAGAGACTGAGGTTCCTGTGCTATCAGGTGGCATTCCTATTACAACGCCTCTTGTGATGGCAGATGTAATAGAGTTCGACTTTATAAATTTGTTTTGGGATGCACTTAAAACCGATACTAAACGCCTAAAAAGGATTGATTTGACGGCAAAAGACGGAAATCGCACCATAAAAAGGTCAATTGAACCAAAGCCCGGTTATGACAGGCAAGTTGAATATCCTCAAATTTTGTGTTTGGCTGTAAACCGAGGCAATTACGAAAAAGGTAAAATCAAGGCTAACATATATTTTCATACCGCTGATGGTAAGCGTGTTGGGTGGGACTTTAACGGTCTGAAATTAAATGAATATTTTGATATTCCGTATTTTATGTTTTTTGATGAAGATTGGCAAAAAGCAAATGATTAAGGGTGTTCTTAGACAAAGTTCTATTTTTATAGGGAGTAATTTATGAAGAAATTGTGTTTTTTGGTGATGTGTATTTTGATCTTGCAATCAAACGCACTAATGGCGGCCTCTGGGGTTGTCTCGTCAAACAGAATGGATGTTACCGTAAAATACGGTAAGGTACAAGAAAATATCACTTGTATTCAGGATGCACGAGAAGATAAGCAGTGGTATTATGTTCCTAACAAACCTAGATTGGCAGAAGACAAGAACGGCAAGCCCATTTTTATGATCGTTTCTTATCAAAAGAACAAAAAAGCGGGCGTAGATGAAGACGGCGGCGTACTTCAGGCAGCGGTAAATCTTTCTCTTCAGGCTGACGTTCTTGAACAGCTGAAAAAAGAAATCGGCAGAGCGGAAAATATTGATTATAAGAAAATCAAATTAGCTCCATTGGATATGAAATCTGCAAAGATCAGCATTTATGCTCCGGGCGGAGAAAAGATGGCCACCGCTATCACAGCTCCCTCATTGGGACCCAGTTTTTCTAACGAAGCTATCCCCATACAGATGACTTTAACCAAATTGGGCGTTCCTGTAGTTGAAGCATTGGTAAAAGGCACCGGCGGCTTACAGATATTCTTCCAGTTTGAATACGACGCTTTAACACCTGAATGCAGCCTTAAAGTTACTGCTAACTGGGACCAAATGTTCAAACATTTCAGCACTCAAACCAAAGCAGTTGTTAAATACAGCGGTTGGTTTTACAGCGCAAGCGCAAAAACAGACATTTCTACAGCTCGCAACGAATTAGAAAAAAACAGCTGCATTAAAATTGAATCTATTGGCGGCGCAGCTCTCAGCGACGAACAGATCGACAAGTATTTGGAACCTTTGTTAGAAAAAATTAACAAAGCCATTTTTGATCTTAAAGAACCCGATAAAGTTGAACCTGCAAAGGCATCTGAACCTGATGTGGGTGGCAGAAGATTTTCGGGTGGCGTTTCATTTGCTTTAAAGAGTGAACAAGAACGCAAAAAAGGCAGCTATGTATTTGACATGAGCAGAAGACATAATATTGTTCGCACCACTACCGTAGGCGGCATTATTGGTTTGAGCGATTATGACAAAGCTGTAAGAGATGAAGCAATTATTACCGTTGATCCGACCTATTGGAAGAGCGCTTATTACAGTCTTCCCAATATAAGCAAAAGATTGAGCGGAATCGACGAAATCACTTTGGCAGTTAATTTCCTTTATAAAGGGAAACAGGCCGAAGGCACTGAGCAGCAAATCGCAAAATGGGCACCTAAAGTAGGTTGGACAGATATCGAAGGTAATGAAATAATTTCTTTAGCTTTCCCGTTGAAGTATTTTTATGATAAGTACAGTTCAAAATCAAGCAGCTTTGCAGATGATATCACCTACAATCAGAATTTTGAAATTACTTATATGGAAGGCAACAACACCAAAGTTAAAAAATTCTCAGATAATCTTCCGGCATTTACCGGAGATATTCCTGTAAGTTCACCTATGGTAGGCGTTACTTATATCGAATTTGAAGCAGATGAAGATGCTTTAACTTGGGCACGCGACACCTTTGAAGAAGAAGAATATGACGGAATCAAATCTGACTTATCAAAGATCGGCGTATCTTTAGTAACAGATAAGCCAACTAATAAGGGCGCAGCAACTTTGACTCAGAGGAATCCATATGCTTCTTTCTGGTTTAACAAAGACAAAGACGGCGTTCTTCCCAATGTAAAAGCTGTCTATACTTTCTATTCAACAAAATTGGCTAAAGCTCTTGATACTAAAGACAAAAAGACAATTGTAATAGAAAAAGACGACGCTTTGGCTGAAGGGCCTTCAATCACCTTCACCAACAATGACTATCTGCCTGCCGACAAACCGGAAGGATTAAGATAAGGTTTAATGATTAAATCGGCGAGACAACATTTATTAAGTTTGTTATTTTTAATAACTGTTGTTTTGTCGATTTTTTCTGTTTATGGCTGCGGCAGCACCACTAAAAACAGAGTTGAATCTATTCGAACCGTCAGTGGGAAAATAATTATACCCGCTGACGGTTTTGATTTAAAAAGCGTAAGCGTTTGGATAGAGCAAGCTCCTATGCAAACAACAATATGCGATTCTGAAGGCAATTTCACTTTAGAAATTCCTTTTGCTTTAGATGATTTTAATATTGTTGCAAGCCTTGGCAACATCAATTCAGGTGATTTTTACATACAAAAAAGTGCTGTTGTAAATTTAGAGGGTTCTTCACACAAAATTTTATCACCTTTAACCTTAGAAAAAGGTGATAATCGCATTGAAATTACCGTAAAAGACTTCTACGGAAACGCAATCAGGTATGCGCCCTGTGAAGTTTGGGGCAAAACTTTTCAAACCGATTATTACGGCAAAGCACTTTCTCCTGCCCTACCCGCCTCGGTTTCAGATGCTGTTGTTAATGTTAATGCGTTTGGGTTTGTTTCATTTTCGGCACGACTGCCATTTTTTAGCTCAGACTTGGGACCTTGTTTAGAAATAAATTTGGCAAAAACTAATGATGGCCGTTCAAGCCCTGTTGTATATTTTGATAAAACGAATTTATTAGTTAATACAGACAGCACAACAAATTTAAGTGTACAAGTGCTAGACTTATCGAATCTTTTACCGGCAGGCTATTTAGTTGATTGGTCATGCACAGAAGGTTCTTTTACGGTTTTTTCTAATTCAAACAAAAATGCTGTTTGGTTATCGCCTTCTGTTGCGGGTATTGCCACTATAACGGCATCAATAAGCACTTCGAGTTTTACATCTAAGGTCTCTATGGGTTTTGAAGTTGGCGGCAGCCGCAAAGTTAACACAAAGATATTATCATTTTCTCCTACTTCGGCGGCGGCCGGCGAAACGGTTACTATTACAGGTTTTGGTTTTGAGACTTACGCCGGAGGCTGGCAGATTGATTTTAGCGGGGCACTTGGAGAGGTTATTTCCCAGAATGACACTGAAATAAAGGTTAGAGTTCCGCGCGACGCAGAAACAGGCCCATTAAAGCTCATAAATGCGGGTCGCACAATAATTTGTGACGTTTTTACTGCTATAGATTATCAGGCGAGCGTTTTTCCGACGTATGGCGCACCCGGTGCAGCTATAAAAGTTAAGGGCTATGGTTTTGGCGAACTTGGCACGAACACTTTATTGCTTTATGGCGAGACGGTTCATAACATAACAAAATGGACCAATACAGAGATTGAGTTTGTTGTTGAGAACAGCGCCCATTCGGGGCCGATTGAGGTAGTAATAAGAGGCAGAAGCAGGCCGGCGGGCGATTTTACTGTTTCTGCCATTAAAAATATGACGCCGGATACTACAACACGGTATGTTCTGTCGGAATTGCCTTTTTCTCGCGAATCGTCGGGCATTATTATCACGGGCAGCGGCTTTGGAGAATCTGAGTCAAGCGATGCGGGAGAAAGCAGTGTTAAATTTAGAACATACGATGACACGGGTTCCTCAACTTATATTGTTGGCGAGGTCGTTTCGTGGAGCGAGAGCGAAATTGAGGTAAATCTTCCTATCAAAGCATATACAGGGCAAGTTGTATTGTGTATTAATGGCACTGACATTTTAGGGCCGACACTCAATGTTGAAGCGCCAAAAAACTACAGAACAAACACAGCTTGGGGCGACCAGCTATTGGATTCTCACCCAATTATATCGGGTTGTGCTCCGACACCGGATGACGGAATAATTTTGGCAGATAGCAGTAATTATCGTCTTTGGTTTTTCGATGAATCGGGTGACTATGTAAAATATGTTAATTTAGCTGACGCTTCTGCTTTACGTATGCCATACGGCATTTGCACAGATAGTTCGGGCAACATATTTATTTCAGACATAACTAATTCTTGTATTCTTAAGCTTGATTCGACCGGTGCTGTTCTGAAAATATCGACATACAACTTTGGCAACCCGCTTGGATTATGCGTAGATTCGACGGGTAAAATTTATGTAGCAGACAGTAGCAAACACAAGATAGTTATTTTAAACAAAGAATTGGATTTTGTTGGCGAATTTGGAAGCAAGGGAAATGGCTCAGGGCAATTTAATGAGCCTATGGGGGTTGGTTTATCAGCTGACGAATCAAAGATTTACATTGCCGACTCCGCCAACCATAGGATTGTTTGCTATGATTTTATAAGCAGCGATGCCGGCACAGCAGAGGTTGAATTTAGCAGTTGGCTGGGATATGACGGCACCGACTTTGGTTGGCACAGTGAAGGTTATGGATACAGCGGAAGTAGCTCAGAGCGTTTTAATTCTCCAACTGCAGTGATTAATTCCAATGGTTATTTATATGTGGCTGACACAGGCAATAATGTTGTGAAAAAGATTAGCGAATCAGCCGATTCGGTTTTTGTAATTGGTACAGAGGGCAGCGGTAACGGGCAATTTTATGGGCCGTCGAGCGTTTTTGCTTCCGGAAGCAACCTTTACATCTCTGACAGCGAAAACAGCAGAGTTCAGGTTATCAGCACCGGTGGTGCTTTTATAAAAATAATTGAGCCGAACACATCAGGCATGAACGTATCATTTTTAGGGATTGCTGTTTCAGACGCAGAAGAAATGCTTTATGTGTTAGACAGCGGCGATTGCAGTATTTCCGTTTTTGATTTTTATGGAAACTTTGAAAAGAAATTCGCTTCAATGGGCAGTGGCAACGGTCAGTTGCAGAATCCTTCGGGAATAGCTTTAGACAGCGAGGGCAACATTTTCGTTGCAGACACAGGCAATGCTCGCATAGCCAAGTTCTCGCAAGACGGCACATTTTCATCTTTTGGAGAATACGGAACAGGTGCGGGGCAATTCAGGTCACCGCAGCGTATTATAATTGACAAGAGCGACCGCATATATGTAAGCGATTTTGAAAACAATCGCATAAACGTTTACTCTTCTGAGTTTTTGTTTGAAGCGACTTTCGGAGAAAGTATTATGAATGGGCCGATGGGCATTGCTATTGCTTCGGACAGTTCTGTTTATGTTGCCGATTCCGGAAATCATCGGGTATGTAAGTTTGATAAAGATTTTGGATTTTTGGGTTGGCTCGGGACATCTGACGGCGTAAACGGTGGTTGGCACACCTCACTTTCAGGCGGTGCTAGCGGTTCGAATCCGTGTCAATTTAATCTTCCGGCTGATTTGGCAATAGACTTTGAAGGATCGCTATATGTGATAGACTATGCGAATTACAGTCTACAAAAATTCGGCGAGCAAAACACAGCAGATCATGGCAATTATTTGAACACAATAGCTTTTACAGGAGACGATTTTATTTACGGTATTGCAATCGATAAAGGCGGTTGTTTGTTTACAACTCACAATGACGATTTAATCAGGAAACTTGTTCCTTACGAATAAACACGAATGGAAGCAACAATATGAAAAAGACCTTAATAACCCTATCATTATTTGTTATATTTTTTATGATTTTTGGCACAGCAAAATTGTATCAATATAACGAAGGAATCAAAGATGCTGAGATAAATTTTGTCAGTTTATCAAAAAAGCATCTAGCGAGTACTGCTCAGGAGCTTAGCACCCTAATCATTTCTAACGAAGACTTTGATTTATTAAAACCCCAAATTAATGCTTTACTTATAAAGTCAAAATTAAACTCAAACGGTTTTTCTTTTATTTTAAACAAAAAGGGTGATTTTGTTTGTTATCCCGGTGATTCTTTGAGTGATGAAACGGTTAATATTTACAGTTACGCAAAAGATGAAAAGGTTGCTTCTTTGTCTGTTTTGGGCGATCAAGCAAAAATATTCAAAGCCGGCGTATTCGATTTGTTTGCAGACGACAGCGGCGAAAGAATGTGGGGCTTTACTGCTCCGATTTTGGGAACAGAGCTTTCGGTTGCGTCTGTAATGCTTAAAGAACCGATTTTAAAAGCGAACGAAAATCAGCAACACACTCTTTTTTATGGAGTTGTAGGCTTAATCTGCGGCGTTTCATTATTACTGTTCACTATTTGTTTTGCGTTTTTTAAAAGCCCCCAAAAAAAGGTTTGGTATTCAACTTCTTTGTTAAGTATTTCTCTTTTAATCGGCACCTGCGCTCTGTGTATATTTAGCCACAACAATCTGGATTATTCATATGTAAATGAAGTTCCTATAACCGAGCCGGCCATTTTAGAAAGTTACTTAAATGAATTAGAGCATAAAACGCAAAACTTAGGTTTTGGAAGCCCGATAAAGATTCCAACCGGAATATATATAAACACCGTAGAAATTGAGTCTGCAGTAAACATTAGAATTACAGGGCTCGTCTGGCAAAGATTTGACAAGGAATCTGAATCAGTAACGCCCGGAGTTTACTTTCCTGATGCGGTTGAACCTGAAATTGAAGAAATGTATTCAAACACAACCAATGACATTAAGACTATTGGTTGGAAATTCAACATTCTTATGCGCGAGAGTTTTTCCGGCTTAAGGTATCCATTTGATGTTGAAGCTATTTGGATACGTATGTTACCGAATGAGTTTTACAAGAACATTATATTTGTTCCTGATTTCGACGATTATGAGCTGATAAACCCGGTTTTCTTACCGGGTGTTGACCCTGAATTAGTATTACCCGGCTGGAAAATGAAAAAGAGCTTTTTCAGCTATTTGGCGGGTAATTACAACACCAATTTCGGCATAAAGAATTATGTAGGTACACGCAGTTACCCTGAGCTTTACTTTAACATAACGATACAGCGCAACTTTTTGGATCCGTTTATTTCAGTAATACTGCCTTTGCTTGTTGTAGCAATTTTAGTTTTCATCCTGCTGTTAACCTGTTCTTGCAAAGATTCTGAGCTTGAGAAATTAGGTTTTTCAGCCGGTGCGATTTTATCGGGTATTGCAGCATTATTCTTTGTTGTAATTATTGCACAGATTGATTTAAGAAAGAATTTGGCAGCAGAGCAAATCATTTACATGGACTTTTATTACTTTATAATTTACACCGTATTTTTAATTGTATCAGTCAATTCGTTGATGATTTGCTGGCCGGAGAAGTTCGATTTATTGTGCTACAAAAACAATTTATTGGTTAAGAGTGCTTACTGGCCTTTTATAACTATAACGCTTTTTGTTGCATCTATTTATTATTTTCACCCGTAAGGGCTCTCTAATTCTGTATTTAAGTTCGATGCGAGGCGCATAAAAAAAGAACCGCAGTTTCTGCGGTTCGATGTGCAAGTGTGCGCCTAACATCCCTTAAATTTATGTTAACTTTCGTCGATTTTTCTCAGTGTCCGTTCTCTATTTTCGTCCTCTGACTGTATCAACGAAAGGTTATAACCTTTGCCATAATATGTGGCAGTGTTATTGTTGTCCTGCTGACCTAATGCATTAAGTTCCAGCAGGCTTTGCTGAATCTGCATTTTTATAGCCTGCGTCGAAAGCGATGCAAACGAATTTTGACTGCTTTGGCTGTTTTGACTCCCCAACATCATCATCGCGGCATTAGCGGCGGCATCTGCTGAGAGTGCCTTTTTTGCTTTTTCAAGTTCAGCAGCAAAATCGAATGTTGAATTGCTGCAGCTACATTCCTTTTTTGGTTCGGGAGTATTTGACACGATTTTCAAGTGAGGCATTGAGTTTAAAGCCATCATGGCGTTGCCTCCTTAGCGCTTTGCTTGAAACATCGGTATTGCAAATGGTCTGCAAATTCTGACAATTTTCGAATTATCTGCTAAAACATCAGCCCAACCGATTTTTTCAAGCAAATCCTGTGCGCTTCTATTTTTACTCATTTTTTTGCTCCTTATTTTTCAGGCCGAGAGGTGGCTTTTCCTATCTATCTTAGCTTCTAATTTTTGTATCGTCACAAATGTGCCGGCAATTTAAGATGTTTTTATGGAATTAGATAAAGATATCTCTATTTTGCTAAGTTTTTCTCTGCTTTGCGCCGTGTTTTACCTAAAAACATTTATTTTACAATTATTTTTCTTTTGTGTGATTTCGCCTGCAGTGCAGTTTTATGAGGGAAGTCACTTAGATTAAATATAGTCTTTACAATTTTAATAAAAACAGTTAGTCTAAAGCTATGATCAAACGAACAATAAGCCTAATAACTACTTTAACTTTAGCAATCGGCGCGCTGATTTTGCCGGGTTGCTGCAATAAGCAAGCCACCTTGAAAGACGCTTCAAAGGCATATAAATCCGGCGACTATAAGACTGCTGCCGAAATATTTATCCCAGAAGCACGCAAGGGTAATCCGGAGGCTTTGGTTAATTTGGCTTTTATGTACTATTGCGGTTTGCATGTTGAGCGCAATTATCTTAAGGCTTCCGATTACTATTTAGAAGCTGCTAAGAAAAACAACGTTACTGCTCAATTTAGCCTTGGCACGATGTATGAAAATGGCGAGGGTGTGACCAAAAGTCTATCTGAGGCGTATTTCTGGTATTTATTGGCTGAAAAGCAGAATGACTCAGATGCGAGGAAACTAAGACGGGAGGCTGAGCAGGTGCTTGATGCATCGACAGTAAAAGAGATACGTCGACGAGTTGAGCAATGGAATCCTGTTAAATGACCTATGGATAAATTGTTCAACAGGCGTGGTATTGCAATGTTTATTGTCATTTTTGTAATGGCAATAGTTGGTATGTTGGCAATCAATTTTTTCAGAATGAGTCGTGAAGCGCAGGCAAACGCTCATCGTTTTCAAACTTCTGAAGTAGCACGACAATTAGCTGCTGCTGCCGCAGACGAAGCTTTCATGTATATTCATGATCGCACCGGGGATGTGAGCAGTTCTGTTTTCAAAAAGTTATGTACACGAGAATCAAGCATCGATATGTCTTCAAAAGGTTTCGAAAATCGAGACAGCATCGGCGAAGATATTCCCGTAGAATTAACAAAGAAAGCTGCCCCGGAGCATCTGTCTGTTAGCGCAAAAGCCCGCATAACCGACTTTAGGAACGTCGATTCAAGTGGATTAGGCACATATTACGGCCAAGAAGGGGTTGGCACACTTGAGATACAGGTAACCGTTAAGCCTAAATCAGCTTTTCATAAGGGCACCTGCACAATCATCAGGCACCACGACTATAAAGTTGTGGCTGTAGTGGCCGCGAGAAACAATGATGAGCAGCGCAAAGGCTATGCAAACAGCTATGCTTTAGACTATGCTTTATTTCTTCGTGACGGCGCCGGTGAGTTTGAAAGTACAAGAGGTTTGAGTTTAAACCCGCTAGGCAACCGTGTATTAAGCGTTTCTCAGGGTGATGAAACGAACCCCGAAAAATTTGGCAAAGTTTATTTTGGCACCAAAACTAACACCAGCTCTGACAATTTGGTATTTTTAAATATCGACTCAGCACGCAAGTCACTATTACCCGGAGACAAAGAGCGCAATTTGTTCTTAGTTGACGGGCCAACAATCGACAAAATCATTCCGGGCTTTCAAAGTTCATTAAGCAGTCAAGCCAATAAAGACGCCAAAAAAGAAGGAGCAAAAAGCGGTTCTGCTTCAATGACTAATCACGAGGGTCAGTTCAGTTTTTCGAAAGAGCCTATAACCGACGAGTATCTTTCGAAGATCGAAAACATGACTGATTACCGCGATTATATTATGTTCATGCAAGCTTATTTAACTGATGCATCACAAGTTTCGGTAGAGCACTATCAGCCCGGCATCGTCATCAAACCTGAAAGCACTCTTGATAAGATAATTGAAGGCGATGTAAGGCAAAGATTTTTTCACTTTGGGCGTTTTTTTGTTGATATGTCAAAAGCTTCTGTTAATGTCAAAGTCAGGTATAAGGCCGGGTTTAAAACCAAGACCAAAAGCGAAACTATAGCGGTATCAAAGGATGCGGCGACTGTAGAAAAATCTGCAAACAATTTTATGCCCTGTTATGACCCTGCAAGCGAAGATGCATTCAGAAATGCAGTTGGCATAACCGGAGGCAAATTTTTGGTATATGATTCTATTAAGGCAAAAATTGATGCAACTCCTGATGTTGTTAGCAAGATCGATTTGCGTTACCCGTATAAAAACGGTCTTTCAGACGGTAACTATCAAAAACAAAGCACAGTTATTCAACCCAAACTTTACAAGCATCGCGAAGCTGCTCCGGTCTCAGACCCCCTTACGGTCAGCGTTCCCTTTGCCCACGTGAATCTTTGGGCTCGTCGAGATTTAACCAATGCTCTACTTACTGAACTCGGAATTTATAATTCTACAACCCGCAGGCTTAAGCTGCGCGGGGTCATACAAATGGCAGAACCACTAACTCTTGGCAAAGACGGAGAAGTTGAATTTGAAGGTTCGGGCGTAATCATAGCACCGGGCATAACTATCAAAAATGCTTTAAAAGCAAAATCAGGAACAAATTCAGTGTGCGTATTGGTAACACGCGGAAACGTAATCACAGTCGACACTAACAAAAAAGTTGAAGCTGCTCTTATAAGCATGGGACTGTCGAATATAGGCGGTTATGTACGCGCCTTACAGCCATTAGACTTATATGGCTGTATTGCGGCAGACAAATTAAATTTAGGTCAATGGCTGCAGAATGCAAATCATAAAATCACCTATAATCCGCTTTTAAAAAGAAGCGAAGACCTTTATCAGATAAACGTATCCAGATGGGTAACATTTGAACGAGTCTTGGAACAAGAAGAATGAACATAAGAAGTATCAAAAGAAAATATCGAGGCATGTCTTTGCTTGAAATAGTTATTGCCATGTTTTTCATGAGCATTGCAATATTGTCCTTTTTCACCATGAATCAAGCATCAAATCAAAGTTCAATGGACGCATACTATGAGTTTTTGGCTTTTTCACTCGCAAGAGAGCCTATTGAAATATTCAGAGGTTTTGGCTATGACTATTTAGCAAGCATAGTTTTTGAGGGTGCAGCACCCCCCAGTTGGTATACTGTAGATGAAAATTTTCATGATATTCCGTTTAGCGCAACTGCCGATATGCAGTATCCTGCAGAGGCAGATTTATTCCAACGAAACATCAAATTAGAATCTGTATCAGAAGGCAGTTTAAAAGGAATTAAAATCATTGTTACAGTAGCAGTTAAGGGAATGAGCCGTGCCGAAATTATGATGAGCCGAAAATCCGTTACTCTTGAATCCATTGTAATGGAGCGCCCCAAATGAATAAAAAAGCCTTTACTCTTGTAGAAATAATGATTGCGATAACCTGTTTGGCTGTATTAATGGGGCCGGTGTATTTGTTAATGCGATCCGGAACTCAGAATTCATTAAAAGGCATGAAACGTATTGAAACAACACTTGAAGCACGTCGGGTTTTAAAACAGGTTTATGCCGATTTAAAAATGCTTTGTTTTGCCATGCCCGAAGACGGAGTTTACGACTTCAGCTATACCATGGACATATCAGGTACTCCACCTAAAAATGTTTATAAATTTAGAAGTTTTCCGATTCATCAAAGCTACGATAATATATTCAGCAACCAAATGTCGGGCATAAATTTTCGAAAAGTATCAAAAATAACTTATCGAATTGAAGATAGCAAAGACGCGAATAATCCTTATTTTCAGCTTATCAGAGAAGAAGAGTTCAGCGGAGAAAAAACCAAGCGCGTATTAAGTACACACGTAAACTTTTTTGAAATAAAACCAATAGTTATGTCTGCACATAGTAAGAATCAATTTTATTATTTAGTAACTCTTCAATTAATTGACGCCATGCATCCTACAAATATGGAAGGCAAAACTGCCGGCAATAAGGTTGATGAATTAGACAAAGATGTAATTTTGGCGGATTATTATGATGTTGTATACCCTGAGTATTTTCATGCAGCCTGGAACCAAACGAAGTTTGGTCCGAACTGGCACACTTTAATTTTCGAAGATTAATTTTATTTTTTAAACAATTGCAACAGAAATGCTGTACGATTCGTAAGTATTTTGAAAGTAAATTTCATTTATATTTCAACGAGGAGGCAAATTTATGTTTGCATCGATTTTAAGAAGCGCGATGTTCATATCGCTGTTGCTCATTGTTTCTGTAACCCTTTCGGGTTGTAGCATTGATTTCGGGGCCATTTTCGACGGCATAAAAACCTTTATTGGCAATCTTTCAGGCAATTTAGGCGGTTTTATAGAAAAAGGCGTAGGTTTTGTTAAAAATGTCATTTCAAAAGCAAAAGAGGTAGTAGGGCCTGTAGTTGATATTGCGAAAAACCTATTTGGCAATACGAGTTTGACGGCTGATAAAATAAATGACACACTTAATAAGGCCGATGAAACTGCAGACAAAGTCGGCGATGTAGGCGGTTCGTTAAGAGATTTCAGCAACAAAATGAACACAACCGATGCAGTTGGCAACAATACGGGTAATGCACCGACAACAGCGGCAGTAGCTCCTCGTGACAGTGAAGAAAGCAAAAACACAGCTACAAAAGATACCACAGCAAAAGCCGATAAAGGAAACCCCTTCACTAATTGGCTAAAATCAATTGTAAGCAATGACCGCAAACCAAAAGAAACTCCTGCGGTAACCAACATTACTACAAACGTCAACAGAGGCAATGCCGAAAACTCTAGCATTTCTTTACCGTCATCTGTATCTAACAACGAAGTAGAGACACTTTCTACAAGTGAAAAAGAAGCGGTTAAAGAAAACATCAAAAAAGAAGCCGAAGAAATAAAGACGGCCATGGAAAAACTTAACAAAGAAATTTCATCTATTTCTACCGCAACCTCCAAGGATGTTGAAGAAACAAAAGCTAATCTTGAAAAGATTACTAAGAAAATCGATGAAATCATTAAAGATCCGTTGAATGAAAAATCTACCAACAAAATCGACGATGTTGCAGATGAAATCGAATCTGTATTAAACGTAGCCAACAAATACGGCGACCAAGCAAAAAATGTTGCAGACTCATTCTCAGGGATCTTTAAAACCTGCGAAAGTAGTTTTGACAGCATTTACGATGACTTCAAAAAGATTTTTAATAATTAAGTAAGATAAAAAAATCAAAAAAAGGTGCATATAATGAAATACCATTTAACCGACAAATGCAAGGAAGCTATAGATGCTTTGCTAAATGAAAGTGGCGTAAATGACACTTCCACAGAGCTTCTTGAACACGCTGCTCAGTGCCCTGCATGCCAAAATGCCTTAAATGTTGTCGGTCAAATGCGTGCATATGAAAGCGCCTTCAAAAAAGAGCCTAATTCTGAGCTAAAACAAAAGATCATGAAAAAGCTCGAATCAGATCTTCTTGAAAATCCTGCAAAAACAAGCAAAGCTATACAAGATTCTGCAAAGCCGGGTAAGTTTTCTCTTGCCCGACTTTGGCAGGCCTTTGCCCTGGTTGCCGCCGTAGCAGCCATTGTTTTATACGCAATGTCAGCAGGCGTATCCTATGCCCCGGCTCGTGATTCAGCACCGGTTCCCGGCTCTTCAGACTTTTATATTGCATCTAACAATACTTACAAAATATCAGTTAATGAAAGCCCAGAACAAGAAATATCAGTAGATAACCCTGTAAGTCTTTTAGACAACGAAATAGCATCAATAGTATTCCCCGATGGCTCAATGGGCCAGCTTAGCGGCCCGGCACGCATAACAGTATTGAATCGCGGGTTCCATTTAATTAAGGGCGACCTTTTTATTAAGGTGAAAAAGATGCCGCTAGAGTTCAGAGGCTCAACCCCTCACGCCGACATTACGGTTCTCGGCACCTCATTCAGATGTGTAACCGACCAGCAAAAAACAGTTGTTTCTGTTGAAACGGGTAAGGTTCGCGTTACTTCGAGCAACGGCACAGAAAAAATACTATGTGCAGGCGAAAGCACAGAAGCCCTAAAAGATAAAACAGAATCTCAAACCGATTCAGTTTCTCCTATTGATGCTGAGTAAGACTATATATTTTTTTTAAGTCTTAACCTAGCCAAAATTCTAAAAAATCTAGACCTTAAAGTTGCTTCCACTTCACCTGTCAGCTCAGAAATATCTGAAAACGGCACACCCTGAAAGACTCTTAATTCGACCAAAAGCCTTTCATCAGAGCTTAAGTTTTTTAAAACCTCTTCAGCCGTATATTTTCCAACCACCTCGTCTTCAACAGAAACAACCGGATTCTTATCTGCAAAAAGCTCTTTTCTTATTTCTGTGCGCCTGTTTTCTTTTCTGCACTGGTCGATAAATAAATTCTTAGCCAATGTAAGCAGCCAGGTAGAAAACTTCTTTCCATCGTCATACAAGTCTATTTTATCCATCATTCTGATAAAGGTGTCTTGCACCAGGTCTTCTAACGTAGATTCAGGGGCGCGCAAATATCTAAAAAACGCCGTCAGTTGAGGCAAATATCTATCAATAATTTCACTCAAAGCCTCTTTATCGCCGCCTCTAATTTTTTTAACTAAAACAGAATCGTCTATTTTTTTCATTTTTTGCTGCTGCCAAACTCTTCAGAGTATTTGCTTATTTGTCTCATTGATCTGATTCTCGCTACCATTGAGCCATCAGGATATTTTCTGAATGGAACAAGGGATACTCTGAGTAAGGTGCCCTCTTTTGGAAGTCTGTATCCTTCTCTAAGCGGAGCCAACACAAACTTTTCATCTTTTGTTGTAACAAATATAACATTTGACCCTTCAATTTTTTGAACGGTTCCTTCTCTTACGTATTGGGCTGCCTTTAACGCTCCGTTAATTTTCTTCTGGCTAATCGAAGTTTTTGGTATAAAGAAGTCCCAGCCGATGAAAGCAAGAATTAAAAGCAAGAATAATGTGATCCATTTATATTTTGCCATCAGTTTATCTTTAAACAAGTAATAAATTGCGGCAATCTGCTCTTTTGAGCTTCTTGTAAGCTCGGGTGCCCGGTAAGCATATGCAGGTTTTTTACTTCTTTTTTTTCTTTGTTCTTCTAAGAAGCGACTTTTAAGCGCTGTTTCTGCATTCTCATCAACTTTTTGTGTTTCATCGTTATTTTGAGCAGCAATAGCTGCGGGGCCTTCTGCGACGACTTCCGGCACTTCCTCTGCCGGTTCGGGCGAATTTTCTCTTAAAGTTTTTGCCTGCTCTGCAATTTTGCCTTCGTGCGCCTGCTCAATTTTATATAGCGCATAAACGTTCTCAGATGATGGGTTAGCAGCAAAGTGGCACAGCCCGGCCTCAGCGAGATTTTCGGTTGTGCAGCGGCACAAATATTCGGTAAGGCGATCTCGAATTAAGCTAAAATCGAATTGATCCATGCACTGCAGCGCCATATGCTGCTGTTTCGGGTCTGTCGAGTAAAGCATAGCATTTAAAAACGACAAAGCCTGGTTGAAATCAAAGTTTTTCATAATCCCTAGTGCCGCCGACTTCATCTGCACATCTGCAACTTTAAGGCACTGCCCCAAGTAAGGAAAAATTCTTTCAGGGTCTGTTTTACCTAGATATTCTACTGCAGCGGTTGCAAAAGGCACATTAGGGTTCGATATTTGCTTTAAAGCCCTATCTTCAAAGCCTCTAATATTAAACTTGGTCATCACATTAAGCACGGCAATTTTTACGTCGTAAGAGGTTTCTTTTGCAAGAATTACACCAATAAGGTCTTTCGATGAATTAACCGCAACTTTTTCTTCTATTGAAGACAATTCTGACAAAATATCGTTTTCGCCTTTTTGCAGTAATTCGCTTAGCGAAATTTTATCGGGAGTAATAGCTGTAGCCGGCTTAGGGGCACTTGTTTCAAATGTTTGTGCTGATGCTTTGTTTATGTAATTTTCGACGTGTTTTTTAACATTTTGGGAAATAGGCCAATTAAGTGCCTCTTTAAACGCGTCTAAGATGGGCTGCTGATGCATTGCTGCCAAAATTTTAACATCAAGTTCGGGAGCAATTGTCCGGGTGTCAAGTTTTGCAATAAGCTGCTTTGCAAACCTGAGCGCATTTCGTTTTGTAACCCAAGCCTGCAGATCTGCGGTGTATTTTGCAAAGCCGTTTCCGAGTATGCCGGACTTGTTAAGCAACTTAACTGCTTCATTCAAAATATTCTTAACCAGTGCTGCTTTTTTTTCGTTTGATCGTTCTGCTATTTCGAACAAATAGAACGGCACTTTAACATCGGGATTCATTTCTAGTATCCAACCCGCTCTAACAAGCAGTTCTGCGTTGTTTTCTGCGGCAAAGTATTTAAGCATAACGGGTTTGACCATATCGAAAGGCAAAAACGTGCAGTTCTGAATTCCGGCCAGTCGGTCTGATTCTGATGGTGAAAGCAAAAGCGCCTGCAAGTGGTTCAGGGCTTCTTCTTTATCGATTTTAGTTAGTGCCCTGATTGCGAGAGCCTTAATTTGAGGGTCTTCAGAGCCAAGCAAAGCAGGCAGGTCGTCGAAAAGCATTTCGGGGTTTATGTGTACTAAGGTTCTTATTGCAGCCAATTTGAGTGCTAAGCTTTCAGATGTTACACTTTTTGCAATTAAATCGAATTTTTCGTTTGGCCAGCTCCGGCAAAATAGTCTGATTACCCTTGCTTGAACAACGTGAGACTTTGAGGTTGCAAGCAGTTCCGGGCCTTTTGTTCTTAATTCTTTAGGAAGACGCGGCGGCAGCTCTGAGAGCATCAGCATTTGCGTGGCATCATCGGCATTTTCCCAGCTAACAACAAAATCAGCATCGTTAGCTGTTTTAACGTCGGCATGCGTGCCCGAGGTTCTATTTTTAACTGCCGTGATAGCATGGTTAACGAGCATCAGGCATTCTTGGTCGGTTTCGGTTTCGCTCATTTTCTGCAAAACAGGTATTAAGTCGGGCGAGTCACCGTTTTTGATGAGCTCTTCGAGGGCAAATATCCTGAACGACTTGATTGGAGCGTTCAGATCATTTATTATGTTTTGCAGGTCATTTGGATTCATAGGTTTATATTAGTAAAAAATCCGGAATTTTACAATCTTATTATTGTAAAATAATTGTGGCAAACAGACGGCGTGGAATGGTATTCTTAGTTTTAACGTAATTAAGCGAAAGGAAATAAAATGACAAAAGTTGATAAGCTTTTTAAGAATGCGATTGTATTGACAGTAGACGAAAAATTTAACATATATGAAACAGGTGCTGTGGCTGTAAACAATGACTCTATTGTTGCAGTTGGCTACGAAAAAGACATTTGCGGGGCCTATGAAGGCGCCGAAGTAATAGACTGCAATGGCAAAATTTTGATGCCCGGGTTGGTTAATGTGCACACCCACGTTCCGATGACGCTTTTGCGTGGGCTTTCAGACGATTTGCGTTTGGACGTTTGGCTGATGGGCTACATTATGCCCGTTGAACGCGAATTTGTTTCGCCCGAAATGGTTGTATTAGGCACCAAGATAGCGTGCGCCGAAATGATCAGATGTGGCACCACCAGTTTTGCTGACATGTATTATTTTGAAAGCGACATCGCAAAAACCACCGCTGAAGCTGGTATGCGCGCAGTTTGCGGTGAAAGCGTTTTGATGTTCCCCGCACCTGATGCTTCTTGCTATGAAGATGCACTTAAGATTTGCGAAAACTTCATAAAAGAATACAAAAATCACCCCCTTATCGTGCCTGCAGTTGCGCCACATGCGCCCTACACCACTACTCCTGAAATACTTCAAGCTTGCTCAGACTTGGCTCTCAAATATGATGTTCCGGTTCTGATGCATTTAGGCGAAACAACAGGCGAAGTTGAAGGCGTAAACAAGCAGTATGGTCAAAATGTTATCACCTATGCTAAAAACCAGAAGCTGCTGCAAACCAAGCTTTCAGGAGCACATTTGGTTCACATCGACGAAAGCGAAATGCACGAATTAGCTCGCCACAACTGCGGCGGAGCGCACAATCCTTCATCTAACATGAAACTGGCTTCGGGCGCCGCTCCCATAACTAAGATGGTTGAATTGGGCGTAAACGTAGGTATCGGAACCGACGGTCCCTCTTCTAACAACGACTTAGACATGTTTGAAGAAATCAGATTGACTTCATTGCTTGCCAAGCTTCAGACCGGCGACCCGACATCACTTCCTGCAAAAACCATTATTTACATGGCCACCAGAGGCGGTGCAAAGAGCATTCACATCGAAGATCTGACAGGTTCTATCGCTGTTGGCAAACGCGCCGATATGATTCTTGTAGACATTTCGCCGGTTCACAACAGCCCCAGATTTAAACGCGATGCAGACGGCATTTATGCGCAAATCGTTTATGCAGCAAAATCAACGGACGTAAGCGATGTTATGGTAAACGGCAAGTGGCTGATGCGCGACAAAAAATTGCTCACAATCAACGAAACAACACTGCTCGAAGAAGCAAAAGGCTTTGCAGCAAAAGTTGATGCTTTCCTTGCAGAACGCGAACAATCGCTTCTCTCGAAACTCGTTGCTATTGGCGGCGCAACTCAAGACGAAAGCTTTGAAATTCAAACCAAAGTTAAAGTCAGCGACCTTAAGCCGATTATTGAAAAGCTCAATGCTTCCAACATAACCATAAGAGAAAAGAAGCATTACAAACAGTTTGACACTTATTTCAAATTTAACAATACAAACGAAATGGTAAGATATCGCGAAGACGAACTTATAGACGAAGCAGGCAAAACCGTAAGCGTCAGACCGAGACTGACACTTATTGGCGAAGCAAAGCACGGAATCAGCGAAGACACGAAATCACTTCTTTCAAGAAGCCGTTACATTGCACAGGCCGGCAATTCTCTCAGATTCTACCGCGAATATTTCAAACCGGATTCAATTCTCGAAGTTCAAAAAGACAGACAGCGCTTCCATGTAACATTTGAAGACAACAAGTTTTTCATTAACCTCGACGAAATGAATCAGCCAGAAATCGGTAAATACGTAGAAGTAAAAGCCACCACCTTCAGCAGCCACGACGCTGAACACAAAAACGAGCTGGTAGGCAAGCTTATGAACGCACTTGGTTTAACCAAAGAATCTTCTATACACGAAGATTACCACGAAATGAAGAAATAACACCGTAACCGGCGAATAAATGCGCAGCCCTGTAAAATTACGGGGCTGCGCTTTTTTATGATCGATTTTTTGTCCAATTTTGGGGATTATTGATAATATATTCTGAAATTCTTTGATATTCTTCATGATCCCGGATAATACGGTCATGATATAGTGATTGCCAGCCATTTTTCAGGCCCAACCGATTGGCATGTTTTGTAACAGCGGATTTGTATGATCTGATTATTACTGAAATGGTATTTGATTTTGGTGAAATGATTGCCATTGTTTGTGATTTTTTCATACCTGTTTGAGGTTCTTTATAGATTTGTTGCTGTGGGTATGTTGCATGCAACATCCCCACAGATTTAGAGCTGTTGGCATCATTGGAAAATAATGGATAGTTTTCATCACCGGATTTATCCAAAATCAAAATTCCATGGACATGGTCCGGCATTACAACAAATTCCCCCAAACTGACAAATGGTAACCGATTCGGTATTTCATGCCACAAAATATCTGCAATAATTCCGGTGCCTGACAAAATCATTTTCCCATTTCGGATTTCCCCGAAAATATGTTCTCGATCCTTGGTGCAGATTGTAATAAAATATGCACCGTTCCGGCCGTAATCCCACCATTTGGCACGAAGAGATTTTCGAGATCTGTTTTGGAATTTATTCATATCTGATCAACACCTTTATTTTGCCTGTTAGTGCTTCGCCGTTGAGTAACATGCATAATTGTTAGGCAAAAAAGACACTTATAACATGACAAATTCGCCATAATTACTAAACCGGTCGTGGCTAAAAAGGTCATGGGTGCTGGTGTTGCGCAAGCAGGGCCCGTCAGCATTATTTTCCGAGTCTACTCAATTATTAGCGGGATTTTTTATCAATAATTCTAATAAGTTGCTCAATAGACAAAACTTCATTTTTTCTATGTAGCATTGCGTGACAGTTCGGACAAACAGGTCGCAAATCATTCACAGGATCTAATGAATATTGAGTGTTTGTTAACGATATTGGCTTTAAATGGTGAACATGAATGAAACCATTACCGATTTCTCCATATTTCTCTTCAAAAACGAAATTGCAAACAGAACATTTACATCCGTGAAAAGCAATACAGGCTTTGCGAGCACTAGAATTTCTTTCGTAACCGTTTACTGTGACCCGTTTTTTTGCACCTTCAACATATTTTACACCAGGTTCTAATATTTCAGGATAGAGATTATCTCTATTTTTATTGCGTTTGGAAACCTCTTTACCATACTCTCCTAGACGCTCTGAAGCAATTTTTAACTCTTCTTGTGTAAAAAGTTGCTTATATTCAGATTTGAGAATTATTGCTTCAACAGTTAAATCAGGTCGCCCCGCATCCAATAATACATCTAGCCCCGCTCTTTGTAATGGTGTGCGCGGCTTTAACATTCTTTTAACTGTTGCGTAGCCACCATTGCGTTTTACAGACTGGAGAAATCTACGACCCCAATAACCAATTTCTTCACCGGTTGTCCTATATAAAACGATTAGTTCATTCGTAAGTTTTTCTTCTATGCTGCTATTCATTTTATTCCTCTTTTAGATCTAACGCTTGTATAATATTTTCATTTTATGCTTCTTTTATAAGAATGTCATTAAATTATTCCGGACTAGTATTTGGATTTTTATGTTCGGCTTTCATCGTGTACCGGACAGCTTCAAACTGTGACACAGGCGGGGATGGGGAATTTTTTCTAATTGGCCAACAGCTTGTTGTCCAAATGCATCACTCTCAACTCAAAGCATATAGCACTGACGCATCAACTTAGATCTTCAATTATTCTCAAAAATTCTTCTGCGTCCAACACATTGAATTTATCCGTCTTAAAATCTTTTTTATTTCTTGTTATGAGAAAATCCACACTATTTTCTGCTGCTATTGAACTATGTATGTCAT
>JAQVCG010000022.1:0-23817 GCA_028689875.1 Candidatus Rifleibacteriota bacterium
GTCATATTTCCGATTAGTTTTGGATAAAGATTATAGAGGCGAATGCCTTCGTTTTCAGGGAGTATGTAATTCATCTGCGTTGTCTTCTCTTTTCTCTGTTGAAATTTCTCTGTGTAACTTTGTAAGCGCTGAGACAATTTTATCTGCTTCAGACTCTGATTTTGTATTGTAAAATAGAATGTCGCCCTTTTTGGTTTTTAATTTTATCTCTACAAAAAAATCACTTTTTTCGGTTTCTTTGTTGATTATGGTTCTTACACCCTGCCATTCAACACGTTCAAGCTCCAACTTAACGGGAGTCGTCATACATTGATAAAAAATAAAAGCATCGCCATTATATTCAACTTTCATATAATTTTTGGTTAGATTTATCCCCAAAAATAAAAGGAATATAAAAATTGCAATTGAAGCTACAGTGTCAAATAATTCTTTAAAAAGCTGCGAGTGATTGAAGTATAGAAATAGAGCAATAAAAACAAAAGCAACGACTAATGAAAAAATACCAAAACCAATCTCTAATAAAGGGTAATAAAAAAATCCAACTGCTTTTTTTTCAGAAAAAATGAATTTTACCATTTAATTCACCCTGCTACTTCCTGTTTGAGCTAACTTCCATTCACCGTCACCAATAATTACATTTAACTTTTTGCCAATTGTTTTTTCAATTTCAGGAATATTATTCTCTAATAAGATTAACATTGTATCGGGTTTAATGTTTTGTAAAGTATCTTTTTTATTAAGAAAGTTATCCGGAGAATTTATTTCTCTTCCATTATAATCGTCATCTGCCGCTATTCCACAGGCAATAGCATTTTTGCCGGTATAAAAATACCAAGATTTTAATGTATTATCTACAAACAATAACTTTTGTGTAGCCGGCAAAGCTTTAGCTATTTGTTTAAGAAATACATGTTGGCTCGGAAGCCTATTATTGCCTTGATAAGGCTCTGAGCCGTCTATATAAGGTAAAACAAAGAGCATAAACCCCGGAATAATAGAAGCAATTATTATTAGAACACCTTTACGACTGGCTTTTAATATAAAAGCCAATATAATCAATGAACAAAACAACCAAAATATTCCTCCAAAAATTGCCATTTGACCTATTTTTTTGGCTCCATTAAAATTTAAATATCCCCAGTATGACATGATAATGCCGGATAATGCTGTTATAGCAGAAACGCCGATACAATGCCATCTGGAATTCCTCACAGCAATAGGATTATGTTCAAAAAAGATTCTTTTAATTCCCTCGGCGGTCAAAATTGCTATTGGAACCATCAAAGGCATTATATACGCCGGAATTTTTGATTGACTAAAGGTAAAAATTAGAAGAGGAATGGCTAGCCATAAAAGCAAATATGTTGATGTTGGAGCGTCTGTAAACTCTTCTATTTGCTGAGTTAATGATGCAAAAAACAAACCAAGCCACGGAAAAACAGCAACCGGGATAAGAGCAAAAAAGTAATAAAACGGCGCTGAATGGGAATGAGCTTGAGAAAAAACACGTAAAAAAGTTTCGTTAAATATAAAATATTTTAATAACCCCGGGTTTTGAAAGCTTACCAAAATATACCAGCCAAGCCCCAGTAAGATAAACAAAAGTATACCTTTATAAAAAGTAAAAAGGTTTTTCAGTGCTTGTTTTTGGTCGGTATAAATTCCCGCAATAATTAGACCGGGCAAAGGCAACAAAGAAGGGGGACCTTTTATCATAAAACACAGAGAAACCGTAGCCCAAAATAAATATTTGAATTTTTCTTGAGGATGATTCAAGTACAAAAAGAAACTTAAAACCATAAAAGTTTCAGCAGCAGTTAAAAACGGATCAGACGTAAAGCCTCTGAATGCAAGCTGAAAAAACATCGAAGTACACAAAACCATTGCCGAAAGAACGCCAACAAGCGTTCCAAAAAAAAGGCGGCCTATATAAAAAGTACCTAGTGCTGTTAAACCTGCTGCAATAGGCAAGAAAAATCTCACCCCAAATTCATTGGGACCAAATATTTTGATTCCAAGAGCACCTAACCAATAGGTAACTGGTGGTTTTGCAAAATACTTCATATCGTTCAAGCGAGGAGTTAACCAATCACCTGTATCGGCCATTTTTCGTGCAATTGAAGCATAACGGCCTTCTGAACTTTCAAATATGCCGGATGTACCTAAATTAAAGTATACAGAAAGCATGACAGCCAAAAAGATTAAAATCGGTATATAGCTTTTCAAATCAGCAAACAAATTGTGCTTACTGACATCTGCATTTTCAGCTTTAGGCTGTTTAACCATTTTGTATTGCCCTTTCTTTGTATGGAGTTTAACACAAAAAGATAAACAATAAAACAGTTTTTTGCCGTAATAATATATTGATAATTAAGCAGCTAGTTCTCTGTAATTTGCATCAGAATCAGATCTTATAATAAAATTACTGATGTTTTTATCAAATTTGTTGTACAGCATATTTGACAAATATAAACCGGGCAGGTTTGGCAAATTTTGGTCAAAAGAATTTCCATGTTTGTATTCTTGTAATGCATAATTCTCAACACGATGCGCTATTAACCAATCAGCCATTTCAAACAAATCATTTTCAGAAAGTATTCCATTATGAACAGTTGTACGATACTCATACGAGATTTCTGAGTTAACGAGCAAATCTGCTAAATATGAGTATTTTTCTTTGTTAATTGAATAACCGGTTATTTCCTGATACCTATTGAAAGGAGCCTTAAAATCAATGGCTATAAAATCTGCCGCGTTATTATTAATAATTTCAATCACAGCGTCGGCGAAAAAACCGTTTGTATGTAAGCCTATCTTATAGCCCATGTCTTTAATAACGCTCATGGCCTCTTGCAAACCTCGTTGCAAGCATGGCTCTCCTCCGCTAAAAACAACAGCTTCAAGAAAGCCACGTCTTTTCTCGAGAAACGATACTAAGCTTTCGAAAGAAATTACTGAACTTTTATCATTTTCTGAACAAAGCAAAGAGGTATTATAACAATATCTGCAACGCAAGTTACAACCCTGAAGAAAAACAACAGCTGAAATTTTCTTTGGGTAATCGATCATTGTAAAGGGCTGTAACCCACCTATTGTAATCAAATCACTCATACAACTTGCCTGATAACATCTTGAGAATTTAATGTAACTCTCTCTTTGTATTCACTTTTTTTACCAGCATTAAATTGAGATACCGGCCTAAAATAACCCATTACTCTCGTCCAAACTTCACATTCCGTTCTGTTATTTGCATCGGCCGAAACTTCATCACACTTCGGACAATATTGATGTTCACCTGAAATATAACCATGCTCCGGACAAATACTAAAAGTAGGAGTAATGGTAATGTAAGGCAATCTAAATTGGGTTAATGACTTTTGAACAAGTCTCTTACAAGACTCTGCATCTGCTATTCTTTCACCTAAATATAAGTGCAATACCGTGCCGCCGGTATATTTTCCTTGAAGCTTTTCTTGATGTGTCATCAGATCAAATATATCACCGGCATAATCAGCCGGAAGCTGAGAAGAATTAGTATAATAAGGCGCTTGTGCAGTGCCGGCTTGAATTATATCGTCAAACCTTTTCTTGTCTTCACGGGCAAACCTGTAGGTTGCACCTTCAGCCGGAGTGGCTTCCAGGTTATACATATGACCGGTTTCAACTTGAGCATTAACCATAAACTCTCTCATTTTATCAAGTAGCTTCTGCGCCATTTCAATACCTTCTTCTGATGTTATATCGTATTTATTATCAGTGAAGTTTTTGATACATTCATTCATACCGTTTATTCCAATGGTTGAAAAATGATTTCGCAAAGTTCCCAAATATCTTCCGGTATATGGAAAAAGTCCTGATTCAATTCGTCCTTGAATAACTTTTCGCTTAACTTCGAGACTATTTTTTGCCAATTCCATTAATTCAAATAATTTGTTTTCAAGTCCCTCATAATTGTTTTTGTAAACATAACCCAAACGGGCAAGATTTATTGTCACAACACCTATTGAACCTGTTTGTTCTGCAGAGCCAAAAAGCCCGTTACCGCGCTTTAAAAGTTCTCTTAAATCAAGTTGCAGTCTGCAACACATAGAACGAACCATATTAGGCTGCAAATCAGAGTTAATAAAATTCTGAAAATAAGGCAGACCATACTTTGCGGTCATTTCAAACAAAGCTGCACAATTTGAGTGATCCCAATTAAAATCTTTTGTAATATTATAAGTAGGTATAGGGAAAGTGAAAGCGCGGCCTTTGCAGTCACCGTGCATCATCACTTCGATAAATGCTTTGTTGATTAAATCCATTTCTTCTTGTAAATCAGCATAAGTAAATTCACAAGTCTTACCACCCACAAAAGGATGCTGTTCTTTCAAATCATCGGGGCAAACCCAATCAAAAGTCAAATTTGTAAACGGAGTCTGTGTACCCCATCTAGATGGAACATTCAAATTGTATACAAACTCTTGAATTCCTTGAAAAACTTCATTATAAGTAAGTTTGTCGAGTTTGACATAGGGCGCGAGATAAGTATCAAAAGAAGAAAAAGCTTGAGCTCCTGCCCACTCATTCTGCAATGTGCCTAAAAAATTTACCATTTGCCCTAATGCACTAGAAAAATGTTTTGGAGGAGCTGCTTCAATTTTTCCGGGAACTCCGTTAAAACCTTCATGCAATAAAGTTCTTAAAGACCAACCGGCACAGTAACCGCTGAGCATATCAAGGTCATGAATATGAAAATCACCGTTTCTATGAGCTTCACCAATTTCTGGAGTATATATATTTGACAACCAATAATTAGCTGTTACTTTGCCGGCAACATTCAATATCATTCCACCAAGTGAATAACCTTGATTAGCATTTGCATTAACGCGCCAATCCATTTGCCCTAAGTATTCATTAATAGATGAAACGCTATCTATCATAGATTTTTTGCCTTCGCGAAGCTGCTTATGTTGTTCACGATACACAATAAAAGAACGGTTGGTTGAAAGGTAATTATTTGCTATCAAAACGTGTTCAACGACGTCTTGTATTTCTTCTACATTCGGAATCTCATTTTGATGTCTGTGTGCCAGAATATTGATTACTTGTCCTGTCAGTCTGACTGATTCAGTCATTCCATATTCACCGGTAGCTTTTCCGGCTCTTTCGATTGCAAATCGAATTTTTTCGGGATTAAATGGAACGGTATTCCCCTGTCTGGTTTCAATAAATTGCAATTCACGACCCTGTTTCATGATTACTCCGATATCTTTTATTTAAACTTAAAAACGTACACAAATTTAGACGTAAACCATGCGCAAAAACGCTGTTAATGGGGTTTAAGTTTGTGTGTTTAAAAAGTTTATTTAATGTGGGGGTATTAAAACATATTTCACAAAGCAAGTAAACCCCCTCTAAAACTTTTTTTAAATCGCTCTCAATGGGTATTTTCATATTTTCAAATCTGCTGACATTCATCAACACAACGATTATTTTTTTTCAAAACTTGTAAAACGCATTAAATGTAACCCGGCAAATTTTATGCCAGTTTTTAACTTTTTTAACCCGGCAAAATTTGCAAAAGTTAACATTATTTAAACACTTGCCGATAAAAGCACAAATAATACAAAGGAACTTTTAAGATGGACGAAATACCCATTATTTCAAATAACCCGATAAATTTTGAAACAAAAAACAAACAAGCACAAAAAACGAATATAAAAAGTTCAAAAAAAATTACATTTAAAGATAATGTTATTAACTGGTTTTATATGCTTCCTTTAGCATTTGTTGTTTTTGTTCAGCTTTATATTTTTGGCAGTTTACTAGGAGCACAAACGACTTTTTCAATATTTTCATTTTCTAGCCTTATTTATTTGGGAATTATTCTAGCAATACTTTTTTTCATACAAATGATGATGCGCTCAATGCTGTTTTCTATGTTTGCCGGAATAGCAATTCTTTTCGGCTTATTTAACGCTTGGTTCGGAGACTTTTTAATACCATTGTTCGACAATATAAAAAATATTTCTGAAATAATACAAGCGGCTTGGAGCAAAAAAAGTCTGCCATATGAACTTCTAGTTTCAGGTTCGATGAGCGCTTTACTTGTAACAATAATTATTGCACAGTTTTTTTTATCTTTAATAATAAAATCATTTTTTGAAATATTTTTCGGCAAAGAATGGGGAAATGGCCGTGTATACGGCTATGCCGGAGCTATCGTTTTCATGTTATTCATTCAATTAACTTTTTCGGGTTACAGATACTACTCATCTGATAATTCTGAGAAACTTATATGGAAGCATGAACTAAAATACAATCCGATTGAAAAGTTTATTAGTAAAACTCCAAATGAATATTTAATCGGAGAAGATAAAATATGGTTAACTGATTCTAAGAACTCTTGGTGTTTAGATGCTAAAACAGGCAAAGTCACATCAAAAAGGAGCTTTAGACCCGGAGTCGTACACAACGGATTTAAAAGATCATCTCTGCCTGTATTTTTAGGCAATGATGCTTTATATGTTTATAATGACAGCCTTAATATAAGCTTATATAAAACAGACTACCCCATCGAATTAGAAAAAGTTAATGTCCCATTAACTTCTTACGAAGCTGATGAAGGAAAAAGTCTTCTTGTTTTCTTTGATTACGGTTATGTTGGATTTTACGGTGCCGAAAACGGCAACTTATTATGGTTAAAACAGATAGACCTGCCAATAGCAGCGAATAGATCCTTCCCTGACAAATATCTTGAAGAAGGCTATTATTTAGAAGAAAAAGACCGTTTTATATTTAGCTGCAATAACGGAATAATAAAATGTTTAAGTAAAGAAAACGGCAATGAACTGTGGCAATATGAGCATAGCACGCCAAAAGTTAATGGCATATCCTTACGCGCTTTGCTTTCTAAGTCTCAAGATAGATTTGTTGCAGCATTCAAAACAGGGGAAATTTTCACATTCAATATTTCTGACGGAAAGAAACTATATCAGTCAATAGATCCTCATTTTGAGGTTATAACACCGGTAAATTTTGAACATTTAGAAGGTGATTTTTTCGCAAAAAACGGCATTTATTATAAGATTAAACTAGATGGCGGCATTGTTATTTCAACAGAAAACACTTTAAAACAAAAAAACGAATACGTGCCTGTAATTTGCGATATAAATAATAGAATTATTATTAATGGCGGAAAAATTACTAAAGTTAACGAAAACGGAAAAGCTGAAGTAATTTTAAATGAAAATCGCCGAACTTTTATAACTCAACCCAAATTTGATGATAAAATAATATATGTTGGCTCTGCAGATGGCTGGGTCTATTGTATACATACCGGTAGTGCACATATAAAATGGAAGGTTAAAGCTGACGGCGAACTTGCAGAAGATTCATTGTTTATATTAAAAAACAACATTCTGGTTAAAACAAAATCAGGCTCGTTGTTTTGCTATAACAAAGAGTATGGAAACTAAGCCACCTGAATTTCGTTAATTACTTTCTATTTGTTTTTCGCAATATTCAATTCGCTCGGTAGCAAGCTTTGTCATAACCTCTTCGGGGTTTTGCTCTAAAAAAAGTTTATAATTTAAAATAGCATTTTTAAAATCGCCGATAAATCCGTAGGCAGAAGCCAAATTATAATATGAATCAGGGAAATCCGGTTCAAAAAGAATGGCTTTTTTATAATATTCGATCGCATTTTTTGATTTATTGATCTGATAATAAGCAATACCAATATTGTTGCAAATCTTACCGGACTTAGGTGACACCTTAAGAGCAGTTAACCAATATTCAAGTGCTTCGTTTGTTTTTCCTAATTTAAACAAACAATTACCAATATTATTAAGTATCTCAGCATTTTTGGGAGCTTTTTTTGAAGCAAATAGATTTTTTTCAAGTGCCTCTTCGTATTTTCTTTTTTCATACAGAATTATTGCTTCATTGTAAAGTTCTTCTGCATTTAAAGAGGTTTCAGCCACCAAAGAGGGTTTTACAGGGGGTTGTATTGGCTTAGAAACAGAGAGCGGTTTGTTGTCTGAAATGGGCTTTGTATCAACTGTCGCTTCTTTTGCAGATGCCGTCGGTTTAGATTTTTGTTGGGATTCCTTTGACTTAACCCTTGCATCTGCATTTGGTGCCGGCTTAGTTTTTTCAACCTCAGTTGGGCTATTTTTATTTTCGCTTGAATCTTTGGTTTCTATCGATTTTTTATCAGGCTCGTTCTTCATAGTCACGGTTTTGAAAAGCCAACCTGTTACTCCGTCTTCAAATTCAACACGTACCCAATTTTTATCTTCAAAAAGCATTCGGTATCTGTCGCCTCTTATTTTTTTTGCGACAATAACGGAGTTAAACTTAGCTTCTTTTCTAACTGAAATATAGCTACTTTTAACAACATCTTCAAAAGCTTGCGCATTGCATGGTGAAGGCAAAAAAGTTGGCCCTGCCAATAATAAACAACCGAAAATCAATTTTATTATATTTTCTCTCATTTTTTTGTGTCGGTTTTTGAATCGTCAGACTCTTCTGTTTTGTCATCTTCGAGAATTTCTTTCTTAAAAACGACATTCTTTAATGGGATATCTACAATAATGTCTTCATTTCCGTCGTATTCTGCCGGAGCCAATGGATCCCGAGCTTTATCACGGATAAAAACTAAGTCTATAGTTGCATGATCGGGGCAAGTACCAATAACGTCTTGCTCATAACCACATTCAGGACATCTATATATGTCTGGAACGTAGCTTTTTGCTGAATCCGGTTCAGGCAGATAGTCTGAATCATTTTCACTCTTAGTTGATTCATTACTTTGAGCAGAAGATTTTGCTTTATCAGTCTTACTGCTCGATTTTTTTGATTTTTTTGGTTTACTTTTTTCTTTTGCTAACAAAATACCGCTTGTACAATCAACTGATCTAACGGGCAAAGAAAACATCGAATCACCCATAACGAAAACAGAAAGAAGCAACAAAATTTTAAATTTATTATTTATTAAACCAACCATTGCACAAGCCTTACTTAGAAATTATTCAGTCATTATCCTTGATAATCTGAAGAACTTCGTCAACATCTTTTGCCTGCATAAGACTATCTCTGAAGTCATCGCCGCGCAGAAGTCTCGAAATTTTTGCAAGAAGCTTCAAATATGGACCACCTGAAGAAACAGGAGCAAGCAATAAAAAGACAAGCTTAACGGGAGCGCCATCGGTTGATTTAAAATCGAAACCCTTTTCTGAACGGAAAAAAGCAACGGTCAACTCTTTAATTGCTCCGGAGCGCGCGTGAGGCATAGCAATTCCTGAACCTACACCGGTGGTACCAAGCTTTTCTCTTTCAAACAAAGCATCTTTAAGAACAGCAGGATCCTTGATGGCACCAGATTGCTCGAGCATCTGAATGAATTTCTCAATTGCCGCTTCTTTGTTTTCAGCTTCAAAATTGAGAAAAACGTGATTCTTTGTTAAAATTTGGGCTAGTTGCATAACTATAGTTCCCTCCGTGGGTGACGTTTTTTTCGATTATACGCATTAAATCAATTCAATGCAATTATTTTTTTCATTTATTCATTTTTTATTAGTAATAAAGTTGATCTTCGACCTCGAACAACTCGCAGAATGATTTGGCTCTCTCCTGAGAAATCCTTAATAATCTTATTGAAATCTTTTTCCTTTAATACCAAATCATTATTAATTTGCAAAATAACATCACCAGGTTCTAATCCGGCACGGTCTGCAGGATAATCTTTTGCAACTCCTGTGATCACGCAGCCCCTGTCAACATAGAGCCCGTAGCGTTTTATATTTTCATCTGTACAATCAGAAACAGATATGCCAAGTATATTTTTGCTTAGCGGATTTTCTTTAAATTCAATATCTCGTGTACCCTTTTTGCCTTTTCTTAATACAGTTAAAACAGCTTTGTCGTTAACACGATATTCATCTAATATTTTTTGAAAATCTTCATTTGAAGAAACTTTACGTGAATCTATTTCAAGAATAACATCACCGGGAACAAGATTTGCTTTTCCTGCTGCTGACTCTTTTACAACCTCTGTAACTAAAACGCCCTCATTGGGAATATTAAAATATGCAGCTAATTCTTGCGTTACAGTTTGCACAGAAACACCGGCAAAAGCTTTTTTAACTCTGCCATATTCGATCAGATCACCAATAATTCTTTTTGCTCTGTTTACGGGAATAGCGAAACCAATACCTTGTCCATACGGAATAATAGCAGTATTTACGCCGACCAATTCCCCTCTGGAATTAACTAATGCTCCGCCGGAATTTCCGGGGTTAATAGAAGCATCGGTTTGTATTAAATCTCTGAACGCACGGTCTTTTTCGACAGATATATCGCGGTTTATTGCCGATATGACACCTGCCGTAACGGTAATACCTAACCCAAACGGATTGCCTATCGCGATTACCCACTCGCCTACCCTATTTTTTGATGAATCGCCTATTGGAACAAAAGGCAAAGCTGTGTCAGAATCAATTTTTAAGACAGCTAAATCTGTTTGTGGGTCTTTTCCAATTATTTTGGCTTTTAGAGTTCTATTGTCAGACAATTTAACCAAAATTTCATCCGCGCCATTAATAACGTGCTCATTTGTCAATAAATGACCGTCAGCACTAATTATTACACCTGAACCGCTGCCTTTCTTAGGAATTACATTATTGTGCCCAGAAAAATCGTCGGCGAATAAATGGCCAAAAAGTCTGTCAAGCATTGGATCACCTGTTCCTACTGCACGTCTGGTGCGAACGTAGTGTACAGACTCAATAGCAACGACTGCAGGATTTACTCTGTCAGCAATATCTGCAATTAAGTTGGTTCCAAATAATTCAGCAGGAGCAGCATCTGAAACAACAACGAATAGAAAAAATAAAGAGAAAAGAATAAAAATATTTGTATGTCTGAATTTATTCATGTTTTTATCTGTCTGAAGCTAAATGAGCTTCGGGAATAACATTCTCCGGCACAGCAGGATTTAACAGTTTATGTTGTTCATTATATTTCTTTAATTGAGCAAAAAACTGCTTTATTTCGTCTTCTGTAACCTCTTCAAGTTCACCTTGCTTCATATTCGTAACAATCACCTGAGGTTTATTTGAGTTGTTATCTAATTCTGTTTTATTTATAGTCAAAAAATAAAAAGCTGAATAAGCAATTAAAATGAAAACACAGGCAAAAGCAAAACCATAAGAAAACAAGCTTATGGGCCCGCTAGAGTTAGTAGGCATTTCCTTTTCTAGCTCTTCCATAATTTTGCCATGTAAATTTGCAGGATAATCAATATTACCCGATTCAGCTAAAACAGTCGCTACTCTTTTCTCAAATTCTTCTTTGTCAGTCATAGTTATCTCCCTTATAATAAGGACGTAACAAGTCATGCAATATTGCGCGACCCCTGTTTATTCTTGATTTGACTGTTCCAAGTGGAATTTCTAAGATTTCACTGATTTTATCCATTGAAAATCCTTCGATGTCTTTGAGAATAACAGGCATTCGATAAATTTCCGGTAAATCAGACAGTTTTTCAGTAACAATTTTAACATTCAGCAAACTTGTCTCTTGTTCAATTACTTGATCTTCTATTGACGGTTGGTAAAAAGAGCTAAACCAATTCGAAAAAGTCTTTAAAAAGCCTTCTTTTTCTTTCTTTTTCTTTTCAAAAGCCGTTATACAAGTATTAGCGGCAATTCTGTATATCCAGGTCTTTAAAGAAGATTTGCCTTCAAACTTTCCGATATACCTATAAACTTTTATAAAAACCTCCTGAACAGCATCTAACGAATCTTCTTCGTTGCCGAAGAATCTGTAACAAATTCTGTAAACAGGCTTTTCATACTCTGATACAAGTTCATCAAATGCCTTTTTATCACCATTTTGAATACGTTCAAGCAAAAGCTTCTCTTGTATGCCTATATATTCATTAGACTTGATATGTTCGAAAGTAGTTCCCATTTTTTTTAAAATGTTTTTGCTTCTGCAAAGGAAGCTTGTCCTACAATATAAAGCCCTTTTGACTCGGCAAGATTTATCTCTATTCTCTCCGAGCATTTTTGTCCCGAGCTGTCTTTTATTAATTTCACAACAGGTCTTATAACAGATTCAGGGTTATTGCGCAAAACTAATGCAATAGAGGCGTCATTTAATCTTACAAAACTACCTGCCGGATAAAGAGAAAATTTTCTTATAAAAACTGTTAAAATATCCGGGTCAAAATGTCTGTCTACGCCTGATGTTAATATTTTTATTGCATCGTAAGGAGACATTGCGAGTCGGTAAGGGCGGTCAGTTGTCAAAGCGTCATAAACATCTGCAACAGAACATATTCTTGAATACAATGTTATTTCTGTTCCACGAAGTTTTGCCGGATAACCGGTTCCTTGAAATCTTTCATGGTGCTGAAGCGCAACAAGACGAGATTCTTCGGACAATCCGCGAGACTTAACTAATATGTCGTACCCATGGCGTGGATGCGACCTTAGCTCAACAAATTCATCATCTGACAAGCTACCTTCTTTATTCAAAAGATCAATAGGTATTTTAATTTTTCCAACATCATGAAGCATACAGCCGGTAGCAAGTTCTTCTAGTTCGTCCTTGGTTAAACCCATTGAAGAACCAATTGACAAGGCAATAGCTGCAACGTTTACATTATGAGTAAATGTATAGTCGTCAAACGACTTAATGTCCATTAGATTCATAATGGCATCCGGAGCCTGTAAAACTTCATCAACAAGGGTTCTCGTTACAGCACGCGTTTGTTCCCCATTAATTACTGCATCGTTTTTGACCTGATGCACCACATCAGAAACAGCTTTAAAAGCTTCTAATTGAGTTTCTTTCGATAGAACAATCTTCTCGTCTTCGATAAACGTCTTAACAGCAAGAAAACTGCTTTCGAGTTTTTTTATGCTCTTTCCAGAACCAAGCAGTCTTCCTATTTGGCTAACATCAGTAATAATAAAATCTTCAAGTATATATTCAATGTTATCCGGAGTTCGTAGCAACAAATCTTTTCGAAGCATCATTTCTTCAAAATCATACTCGCAAACAAGACCTTTAAAAATAAAATCTCCGCCTTGTTTGGTTTTAAGATTCCACACGAACTCTTTGCAATAGCCGATATAGCTGTATCCGCTATACACAGAGACATCATTTATAGTTATAGTTTCAATCATTATTAATCCGCATATTGTTCAATTTGGGCAGTATATCATATTTTTGAACAAAATAAAACCGCATTATTAATGCGGCTTTATTTTTATACTTAGACTAATAAATATGGTATTTTACTTGTTTTTTACTGTATTGATCAATTCGGTAGCGTAAGTGCCGGGGTTATGTCCTTCATCAAACAATAAACGCGTGCGAACATAAGAAACAGCAAGAGTAGCAGATTGTTCTGAATTCAATCTTTGCCATTTTTCTGTGCTTTGTTGCTTCAAATCATCAACGGTTAACTGAGCCAATCTCTTGCTTATTAAATCAACTTGCTTTAGAACTTCGTTTCTAATGACAATATTTCGCTCGTCTCCAAAAATTGTTGAAATATCTGAAATAGCATTTAATGCATCTTCAAATCCAAGATTTTCAATAAGTCTCGGGTTGTTGCCGGGTATTGCCATAGCGTATGTACCGGCTTTGTCAATTAAATGCAAAGCAGCCTCAACATTTGGTAAAGTAAACGAAGGAATCTGGCTTGCAGGCGGGATAAAAGATTTGCATAATTCAAAAGTAAATGATAGAACTTTTTCGTTTCCATACATAAAATCGTCTAAATCGCCCATTGCAGGATATAGTTCAGCACTGTTCTGAGGTCTATACCCATTTATCTTTGCCATTTCTTCAGCCAATTTTATGAAAATTTTACTGTCCGGATTATTCGCATTATGTGCATAACCAAATGGGTATAAAATTAGCTCGGAATATGTATGATAAGAGATACTTGACTGAAACTTTTCACGTTGTGCCAATTTTTTGATTGCCAATGATTCAGGTTCGCTAAAAGCACTAGGACCATGATAAGTATCTGAATATCCGCTATTGCTAGAGCCTACATTTCCCCATTGATATCCATAATTTCTGTTCAAGTCTACTCCATAGGTTCCGTCAGCATTCTTGCGTCTGTTTTTTCTCCAAAATTTGCTTTTTTCCATGCTGTATATTACACCATCGGGGTTAACAACAGGAACAATCCAGATTTCTCTTGTATCAACAAGGCGCTTAATATCAGCATTTTCTGCATAGTTGCTTAAAAGCTTTTCAGCTACCGCCATAGGCACTTCTATAGAAGGCCATTCTCTTGCATGGTGTGCGCCCATAAGTAACACGGCCGGTTCTTGCTCATTTTTTTGGGGTTCATCACTTATTTTTAGCGCCCAAATATTTTTGTTTTCACATGATTTTCCGATTGATTCAAGACGACATATTGTTGAATATTTTTTTGCCCAATCAGCTAAAACTGTTTCTACTTTTGCATAATTATAGTAGGAATCAGTTTTATTTTGTGTGCTTTTCATTTGCGCAACATATTTATCTAAATCTGCAATTAATGTTTTAAGGGAATAACCTTTGCTGCTTAGTGCTGCTGCCTCAGTTTTGTCAAGCACCGCTTCTGCGTAATTGTCTTTTATGCTTACAACATCATAACCCAGACTTGCTATTTTTGCCGCTTGCACTTTACTAATTTTTTGAATTTTTACTAAACTCTTAGGAGCTGAATGTGAAGCAGTCGCAAAAAGCAAGGCTGCGCCGCACAAAGCTGCTGCCATACGCATATTCATTCTTTTTCTCCTTGTACAGAACTTATCCTCCAAGTTTACTCGTCAAAAGCCATACTGTCAATTATTAGCACAAATAAATGAATTATTTTTCAATAAGACAATTTAATTGCCGATGTTATAAATAGATTAAATTCGGAGACAAACAATGCAATTAAAAAAAATCACCGCCATTGCAATAGCAGCAGCACTTTCAACAACATCATATGCAGCCGACACATTTGATATGGGCAAAGTTCAGGTTGTAGGTAAAGATGCACAATCAGCAAAAATTGACATAAGTCAGCACATGCTTTCGTATACTCCCGAAGATAAAAACAATGAAATGCCGGCTCTTGCTCCAATTGAAGGCGCTCAAGACTATAGGCCAATGACAGAAAAGAAGCCTATCAATACCTTTAATAAACGCTCTGACGGCGAAGTTTCTGTTGCAGCCGGTATCGGCAACAACAACGGCGGAGAATTTATAATACACGGAAAAGGCAATCACGAAGGTTACAACGGAAATGCAATGTTTAAAACCGAAAGCAGAAAAGGTTTTAAGTCAGATACAAATACCAAATATATTGGAGTAACCGGTAATATAAGCACAACAACTGAAGTTGGCGCAATTTTTACTGTCGATGGCGAAATTTCAAAAGATGATTTCGGCATAAGAGGAACCAGAACTAACCCAACCCCTAAAGCCAGCGCAGAAACTTCTGTTAAGAGAATTTCTTTCAGCGGCAGCACCACTCAAGAAGACGGAGCTTATCTAAAAGGCGAACTGACAGTTGATCATTTAGATCGAGATGTAAGAAGCGGTATTCCCGGTTTTTTAAAAAATCAAGAAATTTTCAGTATGGGCTTTTCGGGCACATATTTAAGAAAATCAGAAAACAAATTCAGAAACCGAGCTACATTTGAAATTAAAAAAGAAGACCTTGATATAAGCTCTGAAAAAAGTATGGATTTTACAAAGTCTTCTGTCGGTTTCGGAACAGACTACGAAATTTCTCAAAAATCAAATGCTTGTTTTGGATTCAAACTAATGAAATTAATGGATCGCAATTCAACAACACCTTATCTAACATTCAATCATAAGTTAAGCGAACCTTGGTTATTTACTTTCAGCTATGACGAAGATTTAAAAAATGATAGTTTTGAAAAAATATTTATGGCTCGGCACTATGTTGAATCCAATGGAAAAAAAGTTGTCGCTTCTAAAATTAAAACCGCAAAAGGAACATTTAAATTCAAAAATATTAACGGGGACACCTTTGGAGTTGATTTGTTTACACAAAACGAATATGATGCCATCGAATATAGCGACCAATTTGACCCCGGCAGCAATTTAACCGGCTCTGTTTACGACTTTATGGAAGCAAAACGCACCGGAGTTGTTTTAAAATCAAACTTTAAAGTAGAAGACCATTTTGTTTTTGACATTGACTATACGTTTCAAAATCCAAGAAATGAAAATTCAAACAGACGTATTTCATACGAACCACGCCGTTTAATGAACGTAAACGTAAATTACCAAAAGAATAAATTCGATGTTAATTTTTCCAGAAGAGTGGAATACGACAGAAGAGCACGCATTTATATAGGAGCTTTACCGACAATTCAGAGCGCAAGCGATTACAGCAGATCTGACATAGCATTTACATACAAGGCAAATGAAACCTACACTGCCTACATTAAGATTAGAGACCTATATGACGAAGCCAAGAAACTCAGATTCGACGTCGAAGAAGAAGGAAGAGTTTTTATTGGCGGTGTTGAAGCTCACTTTTAATTTACTTAATGCGACAGTATAAATTGTCGATATTCATAGAGAAATAGAACAATACGGAGGCAAATTATGCAAAATTTCTTTATCTTTGACCTGTTTATTAGCGGCGGACCGGTGATGATACCTATTGCCTTCTGTTCGGTATTTGCGCTGGCAATTCTTATCGAAAGAATCAGATTTTATAAAAGAAATGCATATAACGGCCCTGTTTTTATGAAACGCGTAAAAGCTGCCATTATAAGCAAACATTATCTTGAAGCCATGAAAATTTGCCGTGAAGAAAATACCCCACTTTCAAATATTATAGCAGCGGGAATCGATAACCTAGACTTAGAAAAAGATGATCTTCTTGATGTAATGAGACAAGAAGCTCTAATTCAAGTAAAAAAATATGACAGACACTTAGCAAAGCTTTCTACAATTTCAACAATCAGCCCATTACTGGGTTTAACCGGGACAGTAACCGGCATGATAACTGCATTCAAAGTTATCTCCACAATCGGAATCGGTGATCCGACTGCATTAGCCGGCGGAATCTCTGAAGCACTTTACACAACCGCAGCAGGCTTGATGGTAGGTATTCCAAGCATGGTTGCACACAATTGGTGTGAAGCCAGAAGCACAGAATTCATCGAACAGGTTGAGATTTATTCTCTGGACCTCGCTAATACTGTTAACACTATGGAGGTCAAAGTTGAAAAGCTTGCTGCCTGAAAGAAAAAAGAACAGACCCCAAATAGTTGTAACTAACTTGATAGACGTGGTTCTGCTTTTAGTCTTTTTCTTTATGATAACGAGTTCATTTGCAACAAACAAAGAAAAAGTACCCGTAAATGTTCCTAAAGCTTCTAATTCGACTTCGATCGAAAAAGAAAATATGACAGTGCAAATCGGTAAAAACGGGTTGATCTTTATTGCCGGAAAACAAATCGAACCCGAAGCATTAAAAGAAAAAATAAAAGTTTGGACAAAAAACTCCCCCGAGAGACCGATTCTTGTCGAAGCTGACAAAGACGCAAATTATGGACGTATCGTAACCGTACTAGACCAAATACGAAGCTCCGGTGCTTCAAATATCGGACTCACTACTTTACCAATAAAATGAAAATTTTAAAGCAAATTAAAAACAGAAGTATTGAAGGAATTGATGAATTGCAATTGTCTATGCTGATTCATCTATTTCTGCTACTTATTTTAACAGTATACTTTGCAATTTATAAAACGGAGATAAAGAAATTAGATAAAATTTCTGTTCCTATTAAATTATTCGCTGCAGCAGAAAAGCCCAAAGCGGGCTCTGTTGCAGAAGTAAAGAATGTTTCAGGCGCAAAACCGGCAAAAGGAAACTCTCAAAAAGCTATAAAAACTGAAACCAAGACTGCTAAAAAAGTTGAAACTAAGGCCGTTAAGACAAAGACTGCTTCTGTTGCTAAACCTAAGAAAAAAGCAGCCCCAAAGTCAACTGCAAATAAAGTTACACAAAAAAAAGCTATTGCTTCCGCTCCAAAAACTGAAACAAAAAAAATTATAACAAAGAACACAGAGGCTAAGCCGAATACAACTATCAAAAAAACTGATATTTCCTCAGCAAAAACAACTGCAGCTGTAGTTCCCATTAAGGTTGCAGAAGATGCCAAACCGGTTGTTGTTCAAAATGAACCGGTGCAAAAAAATGAAATTATTAAACCAACTCATATAACGCCGTCGTTTGACGTAGCCAGTGATTACACTGTCACTCCTTCAATGAGCACACCACTATCATCAGAAATTTCTGATTCTATGTTTAGTACTGAAATAAGCGAAATGCTTATGCCTGACTCAATGTTTGAAAACGAAATGGAAGAAGTTGCCGTTCAAGATTATTTTGAAAACAAAACAGGAATCGAAGAAACCTCAGATACAGGTTCCGGTATTTTTTCAATCGGATCAATAGAAGCTTTTGGCGGTAACAATGATAACTTTTCGGCACCAGGAATTGTAAAAAGAGTTGAACCAGACTACCCCGACTGGGCAAGGCAAAAAGGTGTTCATGGGAATGCCGTATATCGCGTATTGATACTTCCCAGTGGTACAGTAGGTGATGTTGTTACAATGAGTTCCACAATTGACCCTAAACTTGCCATAAATGGCGCACAAAGTTTAAGACGATGGATTTTTACTCCGGTTTTAATAAATGGTGAGCCGCAAGAAACTTGGGTAAAAATTACTGTTCAATATGAACTGAATTAGACCTTGATATTTAGCAATATTTAATTTAGAATAGCCAAAATTTACTCTTGGAGTCAAAAAAGTGATTAAAATTTTACTCTTAGGCTTGATCGTTTTATTGCCATTAACTTGCGCCGAAGCAAACAAACCAACTGCTACAAGCGATTCAACAGAGAACATTCTAAGCAAATTACCCGTAGAAAAATCTACAAACCCGGTCATTTGCATTTCAACCGACAAAGGTGATATGTACCTTGAAATGTTTCCTGATGTTGCCCCTGAGCACGTTAAAAGCATGTTGGCCTTAATAAAAAAAGGTTTTTATGATGGTCTTATTTTCCATCGCGTTGTTCCCGGTTTTGTAATTCAAGGCGGTTGCCCTAAAGGCACCGGGACCGGAGATGCAGGATATAAATTAAAAGCAGAATTCAACTCAAGAAAGCACCTTAAAGGCACATTAGCCATGGCAAGAGCCGCTCATCCGGATTCTGCCGGAAGCCAATTTTATATTTGTCTTGATGAGATTCCCCACCTTGATGGCCAATACACTATATTCGGTCAATTAAGATTGGGTGAAGATGTTCCCGAAAAAGTCACTCAAGGTGACAAAATGAAAATCACTATCATCAGAGATCTTCTTAACTAAGACAAAAGCCGAAGTTTATCTTCGGCTTTTTTATGTACAGAAAGAATTAAAATGCCCTTTAACGAAAAACTAATAAAAAACAATTACCCTCTTAAAGATCTAACTACATTTCGAATTGGCGGACCTGCTGACTTCTATTATGAAGCCGAAACAGCACAAGATATAGTTGATGCTGTTAATCACGCCAAAAGCAAAAATATTCCATATTTTATCATTGGTGGCGGTTCAAACTTAGTAATATCTGACAAAGGAATAGCCGGACTTGTAATACACAACTGCATAAAAAATATAAAAAAAGTTGATACTAACAATAAGACTATAACCTTGTCTACAGGTCATAAACTTAGCGAACTTGTAGATATGGCTGAACATGAAGGTTTCACAGGCGCTGAACCATTTGCCGGTATACCGGGCAGTCTTGGTGGTGCAATATGCGGAAATGCCGGAGCATACGGAAAAAGTATCTCTGATATTTTGCTTGAAGCAGAGATCCTTCTCTCTAACGGCGTTGTCAAAATCGTCAATAAAGATTTTTTTGACTTCTCATACAGATCAAGTATTTTGAAACGCGAACCGCACATCGTTCTCTCGGCAACATTCGCATTAAAACAAGGCAACCGCGAGGCCATTTCCCAAGAAATTGAAGAAATAAAGGCAACACGTAAAACAAAACACCCCGGCAAGGAAATTGGCTGCGCCGGATCTTTCTTTAAAAACTTACCTCCTGAGCCCGGTGAATCCAGGCGAAGGGCAGCCGGAGAAGTTTTAGAGAAAATTGGGGCAAAAGGAATGCATTTCGGCGGTGCTTTCGTTTATGAAAAACACGCCAACTTCATTATTAATAAAGGCGATGCAAAAGCCTCAGACGTTAAATCGTTAGCAAAGATTCTTATCAATAAGGTCAAAGAGGGATATGGGGTTGAACTGGAAGAAGAGGTCAGATACGTTGGACGCTGGGACTAAGTCAGCTGTCAACTTTTTTCCAATTTAGCCAAAAACCCCTTTTAGGTGCACTTAAAATTTCTGCGAAATCACCATAAGCTTGAGCTTTTTTACACAAGATTTCGGGGTCAAGCCTCGGAATCTTGTTTTCATTTGAACCGCTGCGGTTTTCTCTTATTTTTTTTATTATCTCTTCGGGGGTACTGAGACCATATCCGCCACCGACAAATATTGTTCCGCCATTTTTTGTCACTCGCCTGATTGATTCAAATGCTTTGTCTAAGTCTGACCAAAAAAATATTGAACCACGACTAAACACAATATCAAAAATGTTTGAATCAAAAGGCAAATCTGCAGCGTCAGCTTGAACTTTTACTGATTTAGCGCTTCTTTTAGAAGCTCTTTGCAGCATATCTTCAGAAATATCAACACCAATAATTTCTTTTGCCCCTGCAGACTCAAATTGCTCTAACATAAAACCGGGGCCACAGCCAACTTCAAGAACTTTTAGGCCTTGAACCGGTTTTTTAATTGTGTTTGTTAAATCAATCAAGAAATACTTATAAAGAGACAGCAGCGAATTAATCGCAGCTGTCTCAAAGTGTTCACCGCTTGTATTCTTGTTATACAATTTTATAAACGTCGTCTACAATCCCATATTGAACAGACTCTTGAGCGTCCATCCAATAGTCTCTGTCCATATCTTTCAATACTTTATCTTTTTTCTGACCGCAATTTTTAGCTAAGATTGTGGCAGTCAACTCTTTAGTTTTTACGATTTGCTTAGCTTGAATTTCAAGGTCTGTAGCTTGTCCATATAAAAACTCAACGCTTGGCTGGTGTATCATTACTTTACCGCCGGGGAAAACGAAACGTTTTCCTTTTGCGCCTGCAGAAAGAATTAGAGAACCCATAGAAGCCGCCAATCCCATGCAAACAGTTGAGACCGGTGAAGAAATAAGATTCATAGTGTCAATAATTGCCATTCCTGATGAAATAACTCCACCGGGGCTATTAACAAAGAAAGTTATGGGTTCGCCTGGTGCCATAGCTTCAAGATAAAGCAGTTTTGAAACCATGTCACGGGCTGAATCATCGTCAACAACACCCCATAAAAAGATCTGTCTTTTTTCAAGAAGTTTTCTTTCTACGATCTCACTAACTTCCGTGGGTTTTTCATCGTATTCATTTTCAGGTTCTGCTTCTGGTTCGTCTTCATCATCTAATCTAATTTTGCGAACTTTATCAATTTTTAGCATCTTTAATCTCCGATTTATTTTTTACTCGTAATGAGCATATATCATAAGTGATTCTATACATTTTTCGGCAAAATATGCAATACCAATTATTAAATAGTTACTTTTTAGTTGATTTGCATGTTAAATTGTAGCCCACTAAGCACTATGAAAAAAACATTACTTACATCCTTAATTTTGATTGCTTCGCTTTTGTTGTATTTACATAACGACAGCAATAAACCAATCTCAGAAAGCCGTTTCATGATGGATACGGTTATAACTATCAAAGCTTGGCCGCCAAATGCCCAAAATGCTATTAATGCAGGTTTTAAAGTTTTTGACGAAATTGAAGACGCCTTATCTTTTCATCGTGAAAAATCAAAATTGAGTATTTTAAACAACAGTTTTCAAACAACCAAAAGTGAGCATTTGAATAACATAATAGATCTTTCACTTAAATATCATGAAATTACGGAAGGTTATTTTGACCCTTCTTTCGCAATAATTAACAAGCTTTACGGTTTTTATGGCAATATTCCTTCGCAGTTGCCCGACAAAGACCTTATAAAATCTACCATCACCCAATTTACGGGTTTAACAAAAGTTTTATCATTTGATAAAGATAATGTTTATTTAAAAAAAGGTGCCAAAATTGATTTCGGCGGTATTGCCGGAGGTTATGCAATAAACTTGGCCTCACAAGCAATGATAAATGAAGGTTGTCAAACTTTTTTAATAGATGATGCCGGCGACATCAAAGTTATGGGCACTAAACCCGATGAAAGCGAATGGGCAATAGCAGTCTTAAATCCTGTCGAAAAATCATTTCTCGCTACAGCCAAACTGCCCTCATCAATGTGTATTTCAACATCAGGCAATTATGAGCGCTTTGTAGAAATTAATAACAAAAAATACGGCCATATCATGAATCCTTTAACAGGATTTCCTGCCGAAGAATTTATTTCAGTTTCTGTTATTGCAAAAACACCTGAAGAAGCGGATATTATGAGCACAGCTTTATTTGCTATGCCGGAGAATTTAGCCTGTAAAAAGGCAGAAGAACTTTCAATCCCGGCACTCTTTTTAACAGCAGATCTTAGAGTTATTATCTCAGCAAAGGGTAATGATTTTTTTACAAGAAATAGTAAACTATAATGCAAAAAAATAATCTGATTTTTATTATTACACTTCTTGCAATTTCAGCACTTGCTTATTATTTTCATTTTGCATCAGAAAAAACCACTCAATATGAAATTAGAGTGCTTGCACAAAACAAAACATATTTAAGGCCTTTATCAAATCGTCTTATTGTTAAAGGATATTTGGGAGAATCTATAATTACGTGGAACATGAATGACGAAGTCAGAATAGAAAAATCTCCGTGTCCTAATCAAAGCTGTGTTAAGATGGGCTTATGTAAAAGTATCCCTTTAATATGTGTTCCTAACGGAATCATAATTAATCCGATAGCTCAAAAGTATGATGCTGTAACAGGACAATAATGATTAAACAATATACAACCTTAGCCATGCTTGTTGCATCAGCAGCCGCACTTCAAATTGTTGAATCGCCGCTGCCGCGTTTTTTGCCTTGGCTTAAACTGGGACTGGCAAATGCATTATCTCTTTATGCACTTATTAAACTTTCAACATCGAGCGGTATCATTGTTGCTATTTTTCGCACTTTTATAGCTTCTATTTTACTGGGCACACTCTTTTCACCGGTTTTTATAATGTCTTTTGTTGGAGCTCTGTCTTCAGCCTTACTTATGGGATTGCTTTACAAAGCGTTTTCAAAAGTAACTAATGAAATACTTAGTATTTCAGGTGCTTTGATAAATAATTTTTCTCAATTGGCAGTTATACAAATAATGTTTGCAGAAAACATCAATTTTATGTTTCATATAGCAATAATGATTTGGGTGTCTATTCCATCCGGTTATATCGTAGCAAAAATAGTTAATGAACTTTTAAGGAGAACCGCCGACGTATGAATTTGCCAAAAATTTATCTGGCTTCAAAATCGCCTCGCAGAAGAGAAATTTTGCAGACTTTAAAGATTCCCTTTGAATACCTAGAATCGCCATACGAAGAAAACATATCAGACTGCGCTAATTTAAATCCTGAAGATCTTGTTTCCAGATTGGCTTGTTTAAAAGCTATGCACGCATCAAAAACCGTAGATTCAGGCTTAGTTATCGGAGCAGACACCATAGTTGTGCAAAGC
>JAQVCG010000022.1:23917-32042 GCA_028689875.1 Candidatus Rifleibacteriota bacterium
CGAGTTGAAATGATTAGCGAAGCAACAAAAGACATTCTCAATATAAGAGTTATACATTTTAACGGTCTTTTAGTTGATTTTTGCCATCAAACACAAGCTTGCGCAATAATACGCGGTCTTCGTGCTGTTTCTGATTACGAATTCGAAATGCAAATGTTTTCTGTAAATCATCAACTCGCTAAAGATATAGAAACCATCTTTTTAATGTCTTCGCCCAGATATTCATTCTTAAGCTCAAGCATTGTCAAAGAAGTTGCAAGATACAGAGGCGACGTATCCAAAATGGTTACGCCGCTCATTGAAGAAAAACTTAAAGAAAAATTTCACTCTTCGTAAAATGGTGAAAGTTCTCTAAGGGTTTTGACTACTTCGGGTACAATTTTCAAGGTGTAATCAATTTCTGCATCGGTCGTAAAACGCGACAAAGAAAATCTCACAGACCCGTGAGCATAAGTGAATGGAACCCCCATTGCCATCAGGACATGTGAAGGCTCAAGACTTCCGCTGGTACAAGCAGATCCTGAACTGGCAGCTATTCCGGCTTTACTTAAATGCAGCAATATCGATTCGCCTTCAATAAACTCAAACCCTATGTTTGTTGTGTTTGGAAGTCTGTGTAATGGATTTCCGTTTATATATGTATGAGAAATTGCTGCCCTTAAACCTGCTTCAAGTTTATCTCTGAGCTTGCTAACATAATCTGATTCTTCATTCATATGAGCAACAGCTTCTTCACAGGCTTTTCCAAGACCAACTATATAGGGAACATTCTCGGTTCCGCCTCTTCTGCCATTTTCTTGATGTCCGCCGATAATAAAAGGTGAAATTGGGGTCCCTCTTCTTATGTACAGAACGCCAATACCTTTAGGAGTATGAAGTTTATGGCCCGAAAGAGATAAAAGGTCTACAGGTATTTTTTTCAGATCCATGGGTATTTTTCCGGCTGCTTGAACTGCATCTGTATGAAATATTACATTTTTTTCTTTTGCAATTTCAGCAATTTCTTTTATAGGAAAAATATTACCTGTTTCATTATTTGCAGTCATAACAGACAATAAAGCCGTGTCAGGAGACAAAACAGTTCTTAACTCGTCTAAGTTTAGATCACCAAGGTTATCTACACCAAGCTCTGTAATTTTATATCCTTTATTTTTCGCGAGGAACCTGTAAACATTTAGAACGGCAGGATGCTCAACTTTAGTAGTAACAATATGCCTTTTATCTTTGTTTGATTCTAAGACCCCTCTTATGGCATGGTTGTCAGACTCTGAGCCACAAGATGTAAAGACTATCTCATCAGGAGATACATTAAACATTGCCGCCACTTTTTCTCTTGCTGTTACAAGATGTTTTGCAACTTGACCGCCAAAATTATGTATAGAGCTCGGATTACCGTATAATTCACCAAAGAAAGGCATCATTGCCTCTCTTACACCGGGTGAAACCATACAAGTTGCGTTATTGTCAAGATAAACCTGCATATTTTCTTGCATTATTGAGCCTCAATTATTGTAATATCTTCATCTACGGATTCGCGCAATTTAGCTTCCACTATCTGTCGTAAAGTAGCCTTTGCATTAGCACATCTCGCGCAAGCACCTCTGAGTTTTACGTACACATCAGTGTTATCAACATCGACAAGTTCAATATCGCCACCGTCTTTTCTTAACATTGGCGCTATTTCTTCTTCAACAACTTTTGAAACCAGCTTCATTCGTGCAATATTTGTCATTTTTGGTTTTTTTTCTACAAGTTGTTCTTTAACACTCGAACCGTTTTCTTCAGCTAAAATTCTTTTGATATCACCAATACAATTTCCGCACCCGCCACCGGCTTTAGTGTATGCAGTAACCTCTTCAACGGTTTTTAAACCGTGTTCTTTAATGTTTTGTCTTATTTTTTCTTCATCAACCCAGAAGCATTTGCATAGAACCTCTTGCTCTTTGTGTTCTACAACCTTTTGCCCCCTGTAATTGGCTATTGCGGCCTCGAGAGCCTCTTTTCCCATTACCGAGCAATGCATTTTTTGTTTTGGCAGACCGCCCAAAAATGCAGCTATTTCTTCGTTTGTTACTGCTAAAGCTTCATCTAATGTTTTACCTACTACAAGTTCGGTCAGAGCCGAAGCACTTGCAATGGCACTGGCACAACCGAATGTTAAAAACTTAGCCTTTTCTATCTTTTCTGTTTCGGGGTCAACCTTAAGAAACAGCTTTAAAGCGTCTCCGCAAGCTAATGAGCCGACTTGCCCTACGGCGTTGGCATCTTTAAGCTTTCCGGCGTTTCTTGGGTGTTCGAAATGATCTATTACAGACTTAGTATAATCCCACATGTTGTTACCTTCAGTTTTAATTATCTTGGATTTAGCCAAAATTACGCGATTATTCTAATATCTTTAGCAAAAATATTCAATACAAATTTTACTTTGAAAAAATTAAACTACAATGATTTTGTGCACAAAATATTGACTAATAAACATCTTAATTGTATGCTACAGAATGTGTTGTGCAATTTAAGAATAGATGGTGTCCAAACCAACGGAGGTATACATGCGGAATGTTATATGTGTTTTGCTCTTCGGAATTTTGGGGTTATTTATGAATAACTCTGCCAGTGCCCAGACTAAGGTTGAACTATGGCAAAAAGTAAATGAAGCAAAGTCTAAAGGATTGCCACAAACAGCCATAGAACATCTTGGCCCGATATATGACCTTGCTTTGGCAGAAGGCGACATTGCCGATGCGGTCAGAGCTATGTGCGAACGAATAGTATTGGAAGGCAATATCCAAGGTAATAAACCTGAAGAAAAAATTATACGTCTTGAAAAAGAAATATCTACTGCAGACAAAAGTGTTAAACCACTGCTAAATATTGTTCTAGCACGTTGGTATTGGCATTATTACAACCATAATTCATACCGTTTCATGCAAAGAGATCGAACCGAAGGCATGGAAGAAAAAGATTTTACTGCCTGGGATCTCCCAAAACTCTTCAATCACATAAGCAATTTATATACAAATGTTTTATCTGAAGAAGAATCTTTAAAAAACATTTCAATTAAAAAGCTTTATGGTTTTATTGAAGGCGGGAACCAACCCGAAAAATTGCGCCCTACCCTTTTTGATTTTTTTGCACACGAAGCTATTGAATTTTTTGTGGCAGACATTCAAAGTGCGGCAAAACCAAAAAATGCATTCGAAATTGAAGCTTCTTCACCCGCACTTGAAGACAGCGACAGTTTTATTAATTGGAGTCCTAAAACCTTAGATGATGAATCAGCCAATTTCAAAGCATTAAAAATTTTGCAGCGCCTAATAACAATTGCAAAAGAAACAAATAATACAGATGCTCTAATTGACAATGACTTAATAAGACTTGGTTGGATTAGAAATGTTGCTGTAGGCGATGATATCAGCAATAAATATATTAACCAACTATTGAATATTGTCAAAAGTTACCCGGATAATCCATATTCCGCAACAGCCCTAGCCTACGCAGCTCGAGAATATGTGAGTCAAAACGATAATATCAAGGCTCTCGAATATATTAATCAAGCTATAGATAACTATCCGCAAACCTATGGGGAGCAACTCGCTAAGGTCATAAGATCACAAATCATGACCAAAACAGTCTCAATAGAGGCTGAAAAGATAATGTCCCCTCAAAAATCGCAACTTAAAATATCTTTTAGAAACATTAATAAACTTTATTTTAAGCTTGTTGACAGACCTGATAATACTTTGACTAAGCCGAAAAGTTATTCTCCCGATTCAGTCGATTGGAACGATTATCCTGAAATTGTTAGCGGATATCCGCTAAGAAAATGGGAAATCAATATTGATCCCGGTAAAGAGTATAAAACTTGTGAAGAAATAATTGATCTGCCTGATCTTCCTAAAGGCATCTACTATTTAGTTGCAAGTGTGAGAAATGATTTTTCAGAAAATGACAATGCTTTGCATGTAGCACCAATTATAGTAAGCGAATTGGGAATTTTTACCCGCAAACGTGCAGGCTCAAACGAAGTGTTTGTTATAAATGCAAAAAGCGGTGCACCGATTACTGAAGCTAGGGTAAAAGCATATTCTTATGATTATAACCGAGGCTGGGAAAAAATATCTGAAGGAGAAACCAATTCGAACGGCATTTATAAGTTTAGGTCAAAAAATGCAAGTGGGTTTGTTAAGGTAGAGCATGCCGGCGACATGGCATATATGACAGATTACTTTAATGTTGGCAGAACAGAATCGCCTGGCAATCATTCTGAAAGACTACAATTCTTTACCGACCGTGCTATCTACAGACCGGGGCAAACAATATACTTTAAAGGGATTGCGTATTCTTCGGACACAAACACCAATAACTACAGAGTTGTAGAAAATTCCAACATATCAGTTTCTCTTCTTGACCCAAATGGGCAAAATGTTATAACAGAATCATTCAGAACAAATGAATTCGGTTCATTTTCCGGAACATTCACAACACCGGCAGACAGACTAACCGGCAGATATTCGATTACCGGTCGCGGACAATCTTCTTTGTCATCAAACAGTATTTACGGACAAACCTCCGTAAGAGTAGAAGAATACAAAAGACCCAAATTTAAGGTCGACTTGATGCCTCCTACTGCCGAATTTAAACTTGGTGATGAAGTCGAAATGTCAGGTACAGCCATGGCTTACAACGGTTCTGCCATTGATAAAGGGGTTGTTAAATATAGAGTTAAAAGACAAGTTAGATATCCCAGATGGTATTGGTGGATACAAGATTTCGGCTCAAGCGCGGAAATTACTCACGGTACCACAACAACAGACAATGACGGCAAGTTTGTAATTAAATTTAAAGCAGTTCCTGATAGAACTATTTCCGAATCAAAGAACCCGGTTTTTTATTATGAAGTTACAGCAGATGTTACTGATGGAAACGGCGAGACAAGAACAAGAACCGAATCTGTAAGAATTGCATACACTGCAATCAATCTTGAGATAAGCGCAGAGCCGGAAATAAGTAGCAAAGCTGATTTTTCGGTAAAAATCAATACAACAACTCATAACGGAAGCCCGATTTCAAATTCAGGTGTAATAAAAATTGCCAGATTAAAACAGCCTGCGACTCCCGGCAGAAGGACTTATTTCCGCGGTGAAGTTGCTGCCAAGTCTGACATGTCTGACCCCAGAAACTGGCCAGAAGACAAAGTAATTCAAACCCTAAAATTCACAACAAACAAAAATGGCACTGTTGATTGCACTATAAACCCGTTAAGCGAAGGTGCATACCGAATTATTGCTGAAACAAAAGATAAATACGGTAAAAATATTAAATCTGAAACCACCGTTTTATCAATTGATGAAAATGCGAAAAAATTTGCTTTAAAAATTCCGTTTTACTTCAAAAGCAATGGTTCAAATTTGTTACCGGGCAATAAGTTTAGCGCAGTATGGGCAACCGGCTATGATCAAGGTCCCGCTTTTATAGAAATCGAACACAGAAACAGAATTATAAAATCTTATTGGACAGATCCAAACACCAATAAAACTCTTATTGAAATGCCCGTTAAAGAAGAACACAGGGGCGGATTCAATGTTCGAGTTGTTCAGTTCAAAGACAATCGCGAATATGTTGAAGTTTCTTATGTTTTAGTACCCTGGGATATCAAAAACTTAAATCTGAAATTTTCTCATATGACTTCTAAGCTTGAACCGGGACAAAAAGATACATGGAAAATTGAAATCAGTGGCGCAGAAGCGGAAAAGAATGCGATTGAAATGGTCGCAGCCATGTATGACGCAAGTTTAGACGCTTATGCCGCAAATAATTGGACTACCGGTTTTGGATCCTTTTATTACGACTACGTATATATCAGAAACCAATTTGCGAATAAATTACACACAATTAACCAATGGCGAAATGACTTAAATCAGCATCCATCTATTGGATCACGCTCGTATCCGGCATTACCATACAACATACAAAATGATTTTTATGGTTACGGTTTTATGAGAATGCGGGGCATGATGTATGATAAATCTATGGTTGAAGATTGTTCTGACGGATTTATCTTGCAAAAATCCGCTGTGCCGCCGGCACCCACCGCAATGATGAGCGAAGTCAAAAAGGAATCTTCTAATAAATCATTGGCCTTTGCAGATGAAGCAGAAGGAATTGGAGGAGAAGTCGGAGCCCCTTCTTCAAGCAGTGTAGACGATTCAGCCCTTGATAAAGTATCTTCACGAACAAATTTGAATGAAACAGCATTTTTCTATCCAAATCTGATTATGGGCGATGACAATACCGTTTCGATAGAGTTTACTATTCCTGAAGCACTTACTACCTGGAAGTTTTTAGGATTTGCACATGGTAAGAACATGCAGGCCGGCGGAATTGTCGGACAAACAATAACTCAAAAAGACCTGATGATAGAACCTAATCCTCCGCGTTTCTTAAGAGAAGGAGATCAATTAGAGTTTTCTGCCAAAATAACCAATTTGTCTGCTCAAACTCAATCAGGAAAAATTCGTTTATCGTTACTGGATTCAGTAACAGACAAAAATCTTGACGACGACTTTAGGCTAAATGGCACACTAAACTTTGAAGTACCTGCCGGTGAATCAAGACCTGTTGCTTGGAGATTCAAAGTTCCCGATAAAGCAGGTGTTATCAAGTATAAAGTTGTAGGAACATCCGGTAATCTTTCAGACGGAGAAGAAGGTTATCTGTCAGTTTTGTCTCGTTACATATTTGTAACAGAATCGTTGCCATTGCCCATAAACGGGCCTGCAACAAAAAACTTTAAGTTTAATAAACTGGTCAATTCAGGACAATCAGACACATTAAAACACCAAGGTTTAACTGTTGAAGTAACATCTAACCCTGCTTGGTATGCAATACAGGCACTCCCATATCTTATGGAATATCCTCACGAATGCTCAGAGCAGATTTTCAGCCGCTTCTATGCCAACAGTCTTGCTGCATATGTTGCTAATTCTAATCCTAAAATCAGGAAAGTCTTCAATACTTGGCGTGAAAGTGAACGCTACGGTGGCAAAGCACTTTTCTCTAACTTAGAAAAGAATCAGCATCTTAAATCTGTTACTTTACTAGAAACTCCTTGGGTTCTTGACGCAAAAAGCGAAACTGAGCAAAAGCACAAAATCGGACTTTTATTTGAGGCCAATCGTCTTAAATCAGAAATGGACAGGGCATATAACACCCTTTCCAAAATGCAAAACAATGATGGCGGCTTCCCTTGGTTCCCGGGCGGCGAGAGCAATGACTACATAACTTTACATATATTGTCTGGTTTCGGCAGATTACGCCATTTAGGCGTTGATGTAAAAACCGATATAGCAATAAAGACCCTGAATTATATAGACAACTGGATAAACGACGTTTATAAAGAAATCATCAAGTATCCGAGACATGAAGAAGATGTTTGCATATCTCCGATTACAGCTCTTTATCTTTATGCAAGAAGCTTTTTCATTAAAACTCACCCGATTGCTAAACAACACAGCGATGCGGTTAACTTCTTTATCGGAAAAGCGAAACAACATTGGCTAAAGGTTGCTAATCGCATTTCTCAAGCTCACATTGCACTTGCTTTAAACAGATTAGGTGACAAGAAAACCCCGATTGATATTGTTAAGAGCATAAAAGAGCGCAGTGTGACCAATGAAGAAATGGGAAGATTCTGGCGCGAAAATGAAATCTCTTTCTGGTGGTATAGAGCTGAAATAGAAACACAGGCCATGATGATTGAGTTGTTCTCAGAAATTACAAATGACGAAAAAGCGGTTGAAGAATGCAAAATTTGGCTTATTAAGCAAAAACAGACTCAAAACTGGAAAAGCACAAAAGCCACAACTGACGCCATTTACTCTTTAGTATTGAGAGGCACAGACTTACTAGCCTCTGACAAACTTGTTACGGTTAGTCTTGGCGGTAAAATGGTTAAACCCGAAAATGTAGAAGCTGGCACCGGTTACTACCAAAAAATTTATGCCGGCAGCGAAGTTCAACCCATTATGGGCGAAATCAAGCTTACTAAAGAGGACAAGGGTGTTGCTTGGGGTGCTTTGCATTGGCAATATCTCGAAGATATGAGTAAAGTAACACCGCATGAAAC
>JAQVCG010000090.1 GCA_028689875.1 Candidatus Rifleibacteriota bacterium
TTGCTGCCGTCAGCTTCAAACATAAAGGTATCTGTTTCGTGCTTCGTTACCGGAGAAACATTTTCTGAAAAAGTGAAAACGTTGGGATAAACACCGGTTTTTTCTTCTATATCTTTGATAAAGTCTCTTTTAAAAAGGTCTTTCATCATATCGAATCTGGTTTTGCCTGATTCTTTCGCCGTTTTAATTGTCATGCTTTTTGACGTATCAAGCACAACCGCAATTTTGTCTTTTTCAGGCACAAGCCCCGAAACTATAATAGATGGCCCTGCTACAACAACTGCAAGCAAAAACATCCAAAACATTCTTATACCCAAAAGAATTCTGCGCTTATTTTTTTCTATATTTTTGCCTTCAAAGCGGTAACCAAAATAGATTGCGGGCATTATAACCAAAAGCGCCAATACGAAACCTGCAAAGTTCCATGAAAAATTAAGCGCTAATGAGTCAATGTCGTTTATGGGGGCTGTGTTTAAGCCAAATAGTTTTAATATTGCCGCCATAATTATTCTGTCCTTTTCTTTGCCGGTTTATTGGCTAACAAATTCTCTGCAATAGCCAATAATACAAGCATAATCAGAGAAATTCCGCCTAAATCATAGCCGTTTCTCAAAACAGAAACTTTATCTTTTACTGTCCTTTTGCCCGGCTCGTCTTTTAGCGGGATAAATCGCGGAATATCCCGCAAATTTATCTTTTTCAACATGCTCTCAACAGCCGGTGGATTCACTGCAAATGCGGTTAGCACGCCAAGTTTTTCTGATACTATTTCGTAATAACCTGCTTGCTCAGTGTCTGTAATTGTTAAGTGCAAAATACCTTTGTATCCATTGTTCGATGACGGATTTATTTCGGTCTCATCAGGCAAAACAATCTTCAGTTTACCTGTATCCTTTTGCATTATTGTAATTGATACCGGCATACCGGGCTTAACATTTTTGACTGTTACTTCTTTTGAAGTAATCATAGAAATTAGGCTTTGATGTAAAAACGGCAGCCACGTAGGCTTTGCAGGCCAGTTTGTCCATTTCGTATCTGCCGAGAAAGTTATCAGCAATGATTTTCCTGCCCCTCTATTTTCTTCGACGATACCCGGAAAACCGTGGCTCATACGAGACAATACTATGGCTGAAGCATTTGGCTTAACCTGAAAGAACTCATAAATTCTTGCCCGACTTGGGTCGCCGTTTCCTTCGGCTTCAAAAATATTAAATGCCGGATGCCCCAAATCTAAATCGGTCAACTGATAATAAACGCTCTTACTGACAGCGTTTCCAACCCTTTTATACAATCTTGCCGGCAATAAATAGCCGCCGCCCAAATTGTCGGTCAAATTTTCGTTATACCACTCGGGTTCTGTTCTGTCTCCCAAGAACGTAATCAGGTTGCCGCCGCCCATAAGATATTCAGAAAGAAGTTTGAGAACATCTGCATTTAAACGACGCTGATTTATCAGTATTACCGCTGCATAGCGTTTGAAATCAACATTATTCAGTTCATTGGCACTTCTTGATTCTGTAATAAAACTGTTGTCTTTGCTTTTAGCAAGCGGGTTAAGAGCGAACTTAACAAACAAATCTTCTCTGTTTTCAGGTGCTCCCGGTATGTTTTCAGGCTTTACTATCAATATTCTGCACGGGTCAAACACCCTTAACGCAGCGTGTCTTTCGTTATCGGCCGGCAGCGAGTCGCTGTTTATTGTTAGCGCAATTCGATTCATACCTGCTTTAACGAAGACTATTTCAAAATCAGCCTCTTTTTCCGAGTTAGCCTCAACCTCAAGCTCTTTCTCTGACTTTCTTTCGCCATTAATCGCAAATACTGCCCTTATTTTTTTTGCCTGCTTAGAATAGTTGGCTATTTTCGCTTTGACAGCAGTTTTTTTGCCTGTCATAACTATCGGCGATTCGACTCTCAAATCAGTCACTGCCATATTATCGATTTCTTGTGCTCCCATCGGAACCACGACTAAATCGATACTTTTATCTATCTCAGCAATATCATAGCGGTCTAGAAATGGCCGCCAAGCAGATTCTGTCATATCGGTTATCAAAAACACAGCTTTTTTATGGGTTTTCAAAGGCGCAAGCAGCTTTAATGCAGGCAATAAAGAAGAAGCTATATCCGTTCCACCCGCACTGATTTTAGAGTCAGAAATGATTTTTTTTAGTGCTTCTTTATCCCAGGTTAGTTGGGAATAGCCTAACCGGCCCGGTTCGTTCACGAAGCCTACGGTGGCCCTGTCGTTTTCTGTCATTTGCTCAATTAGCTCTAATGCCTTGCTTCGAGCGCTGTTAAAGGCAGATATACCCTTATCGACACTGCTCATCGACATTGAATTATCTAACAAAACCACAAAAGCTGACGGGGCCTGAGCATCTGCCGACGCTGATGCGCTGGCTCCTAAAAACGGTCGAGCCATAGCCATTACAACCAATATTATCGTTAGAATTCGCAAAGTCATTAAAATTAAGTTGCGTATCTTTTTTCTGCGCGCAACGTATTCTACCGATAATTTTATAAGTCTCAAAGAAGGAAATTCTTTTTGTACAGGTGTTTTTCTATAATAAAGATGCAGGTATACGGGAATAGCTATTCCCAATAAGCCCAGCAAAAACCACGGTGAAATGAATGTCATTGCCTGTCTCCCCAAAGATTATAAGACTGACGGCGTGTGAAAAAGCTGCGCAAGTTTATTTCGGGAGAAATAGAAGTGTCTGCCAACAAATAGTCTATTCCGGACTTTCTCAATGCGGATTTAAAAGTATTGACCATGTTGCGTATGCGTCTTAAATACTCATTTTTGAGAGTAAACGCATCGGTAATAATTTCGCTTTTATCTTCTAAGTCTTTAAAAACAGTGGTGTCATCAAAAGGAAAACTTATTTCGTCGCGGTCTAACACGTGATACAGAATTATCTCGTGCCTTCGCTTTTTAAGTTGGCGCAGTTTGTTAATTACCAATTCGGCGTTGTCCATAAGGTCAGAAAATATTATAAACACACCGCGTTTTTTCATTATTTGCCCCACCGCATCAAGGCTTTCGCCTATACTGGTTGTACTTTCGGGCTTAGTCATTTCTAATTCATTGCAAATAATCTTTAAATGAGCCATTCCGGTTTTGGGCCTGATAATTTTGCGAACACCGTCGGCAAAGGTTACAAGGCCTACAGAATCCTGCTGTTTCAGCATAAGATACGATAGAGAAGCCGCTAGAGTGGCTGCATAATCAAGTTTAGAGATTTTACCGGCTCCTTTATACGACATAGAGCCGCTTGTATCCATTATTACGTATCCCGAAAGGTTGGTTTCTTCTTCGTGCTCTTTAATGTAATATTTATCTGTTCTTGCATATACTTTCCAGTCTATATCACGTAAAGAGTCTCCGGGGACATATTGCCTGTATTCAGAAAATTCAACATTAAAACCTTTTACAGGGCTCTTATGCAACCCCTCGATCATTCCCTCAACTGCGGCCCTCGACTTAACTTCCATTGAAGAAAGCTTTGCAAGCAGCTCGGCATCGAGATATTTTGATATACTTCCGGTTTTGCTCATACTATCTTTTAGTTTTTCGGTTCGGGTATTGATTTAATGATTCTGTCAATTATTTCGTCAGTTGTAATTCCTTCAGCTTCAGCACTAAAGTTGAGCATTATTCTGTGACGAAGCACCGAATGGGCAAGCGCTCTGATGTCTTCGCAGGCAGCATAGAATCTTCCCTGCAATACTGCTCTTGCTTTTGCTCCCAATACAAGATACTGACTAGCTCTCGGACCGGCACCCCAAGTTACGTAGTCATTAACATAATCGAAACTTTTTTCTCGACCGGGCCTGGTTGCTTCTGCTATTGAAACAGCGTATCTGACAACTCTTTCGGAAACCGGAACGCTTCTTACCACTTTTTGAATTTCATTTATCTGCTCGTTTGACACAACCGGAGAAAGCTCTTCAAGGCCTTTGCCCGTTGTGAAGCGCACCATTTGAACTTCTTCTTCAACGGGTGGGTATTCCATTTTAACGTTAAACATAAAACGGTCTAATTGAGCTTCAGGCAGAGGATAAGTGCCTTCTTGTTCAATTGGGTTTTGGGTGGCAAGCACGAAAAATGGTTCTTCTAAATCGTAGGTCACATTGCCGCTTGTAATTTTTCGTTCTTGCATGGCTTGCAAAAGGGCAGCCTGAGTTTTCGGAGGAGTTCTGTTGATTTCGTCGGCCAGCAAAATTTGAGTAAACAAGGGCCCCTTAACAAATCTGAAGGCGCGTTCACCGGTTTTGGTGTTCTCTTCAATTATTTCGGTGCCTATTATGTCGGTTGGCATAAGGTCAGGAGTAAACTGAACTCTTTTGAAGAATAAATTCAGAAGGCGCGCTAAACTGTTAACCAGAAGAGTTTTACCTAGGCCCGGAACACCGATAAGCAATACGTGGCCGCCTGCTAACAAAGCATATAAAACTTGTTCAACTACTTTGGTTTGTCCGATAAATACTTTTCCGATTTCTGACATTATTTTCTTGTGAATGTCTTTGATGTTGGCGAGCGCTTTCAATTCTTCTGCGGTTGGATCTATTGTATTCGATGTAGTGTGATGTTCGAGCATAAGTTTCGTACCTCCGAAATATTCGGTTTAAAAACTATCACGTTTTGCAAAAATGTACAAGTGAAGAACTTAATCTTAAGCAAACAATGCTTAAAATAAGTCGAAATATTATTCAAATTGTGCTATAATAAGTTCCCGCATACAAGGACGGTAATATGAAACGCGAAAATTTTGACAAATGGGAAGACGAATTTATTGCTTTATGTGAAGAAAAGCTTGAAGAAGAGCCGTTTTACCCATACGAACATTTGTGGCGCCAAAATATGTCTGTTAAAGATGCTTTCGATGCTTACATCAAAGAAAACGAAGATTATGCGGAAAAATATTGTGAGCTGAACAAAACGAGTTTAAGCGCTTTGAAACCGGCTAACGATAATCAAGAAAAAGCTTTTCTGGAAAAGGCAAAAGCACTCATTGCAGCTGCCGACAAAACCAGTAAGTACTGTCCCGAATGCGGTCGTAAGCTTGAAAAGAAAAAAATTTGCAAATGCGGTTATTCACGCCGATAATGTTTTGTTTTTTTATCTGACTTGTTATGACATTTTACCCACTATTTTGATGAAAGAAAAACAATGACTTTTGAAATTGAACAGATCTCCGGTTTTGATTCTCTGGGCCTCTCTAAGCCCTTACTTCGTTCCTTGGCTGATTCAGGCTACATTGAACCGACTCCAATCCAATCAGGCGTAATACCCGTTTTAATGTCGGGCAAAGACGTCGTGGGGCAGGCACAAACGGGCACAGGAAAAACTGCCGCCTTCGCCCTTCCCATATTAGACAGTATTGATATTAATCGAAATGAACCGCAAGCGCTCATACTAACGCCCACAAGAGAACTTGCTATACAAGTTTGTGAATCGTTCAAAAAATACTCGGCACACATTGCAGGTCTCAGAACTCTTGCCATATATGGAGGCCAAGACTACGGCATTCAGCTCAGAGCCCTATTTAAAGGAGTTCACGTAGTAGTCGGAACCCCGGGAAGAGTAATGGATCACATCAACAGAAGCACTCTCAGCTTAGGTGCCATTAAAATTTTAGTTTTAGACGAAGCAGACGAAATGCTTAATATGGGCTTTAAAGAAGACGTAGAATGGGTCCTCGAAAGAGCACCCGAAGACAGACAAATAGCACTTTTCTCCGCAACTGTTCCAAATGCAATCAGAGAAATCTCAAGACGTTTTTTGAATGATCCCGAAGAAATCACCATTAGGCTTAAAACAGCTACCGTTGAATCAACGAGACAAAGATTTTGGCAAGTTACCGGGCTGCAAAAAATTGATGCGTTAGCGAGATTGCTCGAAGTTGAACCTTACGATGCGATGCTGGTTTTTGCCAGCCGAAAGGTAGACACTCTTGAGATAGCAGAACAGCTCGCGGACAGAGGTTTTTCAGCTATTGCACTTAACGGCGACATACCTCAAAATCATCGCGAAAGAATTATTGACCAACTTAAATCGGGCAAAATTAACGTGGTAGTTGCAACTGACGTGGCCGCACGCGGTCTCGACGTAGACAGAATTACACACGTGGTAAACTATGATTTACCGCAAGACGTCGAAAGCTATGTACATCGCATAGGAAGAACAGGCAGAGCAGGAAGAAGCGGAGAAGCGATTATTTTTGTAAGCGCTCGCGAAATGAGATGGCTTAAGATGGCTGAACGCATAACAAGACAAAAAATTGAACCCATGCAAATGCCGACTGCCGATGAAATCAGCAAAAAGCGAGTTAATAAGTTCAAAGAAAAAATCGCGCA
>JAQVCG010000091.1 GCA_028689875.1 Candidatus Rifleibacteriota bacterium
GGTTGGAAACCCGAAGAAACTTTCGAAACTGGCCTAAGAAAAACTGTTAAATGGTATCTCGAAAACAAATGGTGGTGGGAACCTTTAAGAAATAAATACAAACGCGAACGCCTCGGCTTAGCTAAATAAGAATTATCAATTGCCCGCTTTTTTTTAAAATTTCGGACAATGACAAAATAATATGTTAAAATTTTTTATCCTATAAATAAATCGGGAAAGGAAACTTTTAATGTCAAAAGAATTTTCCAGAACTTCAATTGACCATCTTGCTTCATGGATTCTAAGAGAATACGATGAAACACAACAAATATTCGGCATCCACAAAGATTTGTTCTTTGTGCCCCAAAAAGGTGACCCATTCACCATGCAGCGCTACGGCCAGCATATGGAATCCCCAATTGGGGTTGCAGCCGGCCCCCACACACAAATGGCACAAAACCTTATAGCTGCTTGGTTGTGCGGTTCTCGTTATCTTGAACTTAAAACAGTTCAGACTCTTGATGAACTCAATGTTAGCAAACCTTGCATAGACGTTCAAGACGAAGGTTATAACTGCGAATGGTCGCAAGAATTGCGCCTCAATGACAGTTTTGACGAATATTTAAATGCATGGATAATGCTCCATGTTTTGAGACATAAATTCGGTTGGAGCAAAGAAAACGGCCGCGGATTCATATTCAATATGAGCGTAGGTTACAACCTTGAAGGCGTTCTTAAATCTAACGTTCAGAATTTCTTAGACAAAATGGCCAACTGCGAAGACGTTCTAAAAGAAAAACTCGCTATTGTGAAAAAATACTATCCTAAAGTTGAGGAAATATATATTCCTTCAACTCTCTCAGATAATATTACTTTGTCTACAATGCACGGCTGCCCCCCCGATGAAATCGAAAAAATCGCCATGTATTTGGTTAAAGAACGCGGTTACAACACAACCATCAAACTTAACCCGACATTGTTAGGTGCAGATCATCTCAGACATATTTTGAATGATAAATTGGGCTTTGTAACTAATATTCCCGATGAAGCCTTCGGACACGACTTAAAATATCCCGACGGAGTTCAGATAATCAAAAATATGACTGCAGCCGCCGCTGAAAAGGGTGTTGCTTTCAGTCTTAAACTCACAAACACTCTCGAAAGCGTAAATCATAAATCTGTTTTCCCGGAAAACGAAAAAATGATGTATATGAGCGGACGCGCATTGCATCCAATCAGCATTAACCTGGCTGCAAAACTCCAAAACGAATTTGACGGAAAACTTGATATTTCATTCAGCGCCGGCGCTGATTGTTTCAATATGCATCAAATTATTGCATGCGGCATCAAACCTATTACAGCATCTTCAGATTTGCTTAAACCGGGTGGATATGCTCGCCAGAAACAAGTTCTTGAAAACTTGCGCAATGCAATTAAGGCCGAAGGTGCAGCAAATATCAATGAATATATTTTGAAATATTCAGGCAACAAAACTTCTGATGTGAAAAAAGCAGCTTTGATAAATCTGCGCAGATATGCGGGCGCTGTTGTAAGTAACGCAGCTTATGCCGCCGAAAGCAAAATTGGCGATTCTGTGAAAACTTCACGTGAACTTCCTGTTTTTGACTGCGTAAAAGCTCCTTGTCTTAATACTTGCCCTGTAACTCAAGATATTCCCAATTACATGTATTACACTGCAAAGGGTGATTATAAGTCTGCTTACGAAGTAATTATGCACAACAACCCATTGCCGAATATTTTGGGTATGGTTTGTGATCATCAGTGCCAATATAAGTGCACTCGCATGAATTATGACAATCCGTTGCTCATAAGAGAAATTAAACGCTTTATTGCATCTAAAAATGATGACCGTCCTACTTTAAAACCCGCAAAAGATAACGGCAAAAAAGTTGCAATTATCGGTGCCGGTCCAAGCGGATTGTCTGCAGCATATTTCTTGAGACTCGAAGGCTTTAATGTTGAAATCTTTGAAACCAAAAGTTTCGCCGGCGGAATGCTTTCAGATGCTATTCCCGCATTTAGATTGACCGACGAAGCAATTAAGAAAGACGTAGACTATATCTGCAATTTGGGTGTCAAAATCTCTTATAATCAAAAGATTGATTCAAAACGTTTTGAAGAAATTAAAAAGACATTTGATTATGTTTATGTAGCCGTAGGTGCTCAGACAGCAAAAATGATGGGAATTCCGGGCGAAAATGCCAAGGGCGTTTTCAATCAGTTAGACTTCTTATCAATGGTTAGACAAGGCCAAAAACCCTCTATCGGAGCCAATGCCGTGATTATCGGCGGTGGAAACTCAGCTATGGATGCTGCCAGAACAGCATTAAGATTGGGCGAAGGCAAAATTTCTGTAGTTTATCGTAGAACAAAAGCAGAAATGCCGGCTGATACAGAAGAAATCAAGGCTCTCGAAGAAGAAGGAATTGAAATTCTTGAACTTCACCAGCCTATCGAAATAGTTGTCAAAGATGGTAAGGTTGCAGCTGTTAAATGTCAAAAAATGAAACTTGGCGAAAAAGGCAGCGACGGCAGAAGAAGGCCGGTAGCTATCGAGGGCGCTATTGTCGACATTCCCTGCAATACTGTTATTGAAGCTATCGGACAAGATGTAAATGTAGATTTCGTTAAACCGGAACTCTTTAAGGTTGACCCTGTAACCGGTATGACCGGAATTAATAATGTTTTTGCCGGCGGTGACGCCACAAGAGGCGCAGCAACCATTGTTAAAGCAGCAGGAGACGGACAGCGCGCTGCTTTGAATATCATTAAGAAGGCAGGTAAAGATTGCGGACTCAACCCGATTAAGCTTAATAAGGGCCTCTCTGCTGCTGAATTTATGAAAAAGAGCGCAACCAGAGTTAAGGGTATTAAATTGCCCGAAATCGAACTTGCGAATAGAAAAGGTTTTGCAGTTGTAGTAAGAGACCTTACTGAAGCCGAAGCTAAAGCTGAGGCTCAAAGATGCTTATATTGCAACGACGTTTGCAACGTTTGCGTCAGCGTTTGCCCGAACAGAGCGAATAGGTCTTATCAGGTCAGAACCGGAGACTATATTGTGCAAAAGTCGGTTAAAAACGGCGGCAACATCAAAATCGAAACAGAAAAAACTTTGCGAATTGCGCAAGAAAACCAAGTTCTTAATGTTGGCGATTTCTGCAATGAATGCGGTAACTGCACCACATTCTGTCCGACCGCAGGTGACCCATACAAAACCAAGCCAAAATTCTACCTTACTGATGAAAGCTTTAAGGCAGAAGAAAATGCTTACAGAATCGTGGGCAAAATGCTGAAAGCACGCGTTGACGGAAGAGAAATGACTCTTGAAGAACGCGATGATGCTTTGCATTTCCAAGACGGTCCGATGCACGCAAGATTAAATGCAAAAACCTTTGAAGTTATGAATGTTGAACCCAAAGACAATGCTCCTGCAGTCTATTCATTCGAAAATGCCCTTAAAATGGCAATTTTGTATGATGGGGTCAAAGGACAAGCATTTAATAAGTAAATGAACCATTGGAGCTGAAATGAAGATATTGTTAACCGGCGGAGCAGGGTATATCGGCAGCCATACGGCTGTTTGCCTGCTAAACGCCGGACACGAAGTTTTTATAGTTGATAATCTTTCGAACAGTAAAAAAGCAGTTATTGACAGAATTGAGCAAATAACCGCAAAGCGTCCTGCTTTTTTCGAGGGTGATATTCTCGATACAAAGCTTTTAGTCAAGATAATGACCGAATCAAAAATTGACTCGGTTGTGCATTTTGCCGGTTTAAAAGCTGTGGGCGAATCTGTTGAAAAACCCATTTTATATTATAAAAATAACGTGGCAGGCACGGTCAGCCTTTGTGAGGCAATGACTGCAAGCAAAACAAGAAATCTCGTATTTAGCTCCTCTTCAACCGTTTATGGCGACCCCGATAAAGTACCGATAAACGAAGATTCAAAAGTGGGAAGCACGACTAACCCTTATGGAACTTCTAAATTTATGGTTGAACTGGTGTTAAAAGATTGGCAAAAAGCAGAGCCGCAAAATAATGTGGCTCTGCTTAGATACTTTAACCCTGTCGGAGCACACGAAAGCGGTTTAATCGGGGAAGACCCGAATGGCATTCCCAATAATTTGATGCCATACATAACTCAGGTTGCAATCGGTCGAAGAGACCATTTAAACGTATTTGGCGATGACTATCCGACCAAAGACGGCACAGGAATCAGAGACTACATCCATGTCGTCGATTTGGCTTCAGGACACCTTAAAGCGCTCGAAAAACTAAGTGAAAACCCCGGTTTTGGTGTATGGAACCTTGGAACAGGGCAAGGTTACAGCGTTCTTGATGTTGTGCGCGCTTTCGAAAAAGCGTGCAAAAAAAAGATTAAATATGTTATTGCACCCAGAAGAGCCGGAGACATAGCAATAAACTATGCTGACCCCTCAAAAGCTGAAAAAGAGCTTAATTGGATAGCCAAGTTCGGAATAGAAAAAATGTGTATCGATTCCTGGAACTGGCAGCAAAAAAATCCCAAAGGTTATATTTGAATGTTAAATATAAAAGCATACTCTCATAATTCTCCATTTTTTTTAATCGCCGGCCCATGTGTTATTCAAACCAAAGAACTCTGTTTTTCAATTGCAGAACATATAAAGCAAGTTGGCATTAAACTGAACATTCCTGTTATTTTCAAAGCAAGCTTTGATAAAGCTAACAGAACTTCGGGCGATTCCTTCAGAGGCCCCGGAATCGATAAAGGCCTCGAAATTTTAGATGAAATCAAAAGAAATTTAAGTCTGCCGGTTTTAACCGACATTCATGAGCCTTCACAAGCAGAAAAAGTTGCTCAGGTATGCGATATTTTGCAGATTCCTGCGTTTCTTTGCAGACAAACTGACTTAACAGAGGCCGCTGCCGCTACAGGCAAAATAGTTAACATCAAAAAAGGGCAGTTCATGTCGCCTTGGGCTACCAAACACCTTGTTGAAAAGGTGCGCGCCGTTAACAACTCTTCTGAAGTTATGTTGACCGAACGAGGGGCATCATTTGGGTATGGCAATTTAGTTGTCGATATGCGCGCATTTCCAATTATGAAGGAATATGCAGACGTAGTTGTGTACGACGCTACTCACTCTCTGCAGCTGCCAAGTTCCGGCGGTGCAAGGACCGGAGGCCAAAGAGAATATATCGGTGCATTAGCACGCGCTGCAATGGCAACAGGCAGTGTGGACGGCTTGTTCTTAGAAGTGCACCCAAGACCTGAAGAATCACCATCTGATGCTGACAATATACTGCCTTTGAACGAACTTGAACAACTAATAAAACAGCTTAAAAACATTAAAATGGCCGTTGAAAAATAATGAGTTTAGAAATTACAGATCATTATAAATACGAAGATATAGCACATTCAGAGGGCTATTCAGTTGTCGCAGGCGGAGACGAAGCGGGCAGAGGTCCTTGGGCCGGTCCTGTGTGCGCCGCAATGGTCGTTTTGCCAACAACCTTTAAAATTCCGGGACTCGACGATTCTAAAAAATTAAGCCGAAAAAAAAGACAAAAACTTTATAAAGAAATTATTGAGCACGCCATAACCTACGGAATCGGCATGGCAAACGCAGAAGAAATTGACGAAATCAATGTTCTTGAAGCCACAAGACTTGCTTTTGACAGAGCTCTTAAACAACTTAATCCAGAACCTGATTATATTTTGCTCGACTACATAAAATTGCCCAAACTGGTTGAATTGGGTATTCCGCATCAGGCTTTTGTAAAAGGTGAAACAATAAGTGCTTCTGTGGCTGCTGCTTCAATATTGGCAAAAGAAACCAGAGATTTGTTAATGGAAGAAATGGCTTTAAAATACCCCGGTTATGGCTTTGAAAAACACATGGGTTACGGAACCAAGCTTCACGTTGAATGTCTGGAAAAGCTAGGCCCTTGCGAAATTCATCGCAAATCTTATGCACCGATTAAAGCGATAAATGACAATATCATCAATAGGCAATAATCAACTTAAAATAATTAAAGATGCTTCTGATTCAGCAAAGCCCAAAAAAGCCGAATTAGCAAAAATTAGCGATGAATCGAAACCAATAAAACCTGAATTGGCAAAGATCAATGATGAAACAAAGCCTGTAAAGCCTGAATTGGCAAAAATTGATGATGAATCTAAGGCTGCAAAACCTGAATTAGCAAAAATAACGACTTCAGACTCTAAAATTTTAGAGGCACAGCCTGAAGAACAAAAAGTCGCACTTAAAGATTACGGAGTTGCAATTACAGCCGAAAATGCTAAAACAGCTGCCGAATACTCCAAGCAACTTCCTGAGTGGGCAAAAAACGATAC
>JAQVCG010000092.1 GCA_028689875.1 Candidatus Rifleibacteriota bacterium
AACTCAGCAGTTAAGCTCAAAGACGCCAATGGTACTGCGGGGGTGACTCCGTGGGAGAGTAGGTCGCCGCCAACACTATGAAGACCTCACAGATAACTCTGTGAGGTCTTCTCCTTTTAGGCTGTTATATTTTATTGATTTATGTTAGTATAAATAAGTAAAAAAATGTGCGAGGTGGATTAATGACTGCCGGATTTGTGCTTGAAACGCCGCTTTTGTTGCCGCAGGAACATGTGTCTCGACAGAACGAATTTCGCGATTATCTGCAGTCGGCTCATATCCGGCTTAATGCTTTTGCAGAACGTCATGGCTGGGGATATCTGGCTGATAAAACTTTCATTGATTCGTGGGAAATTTATGCAGAGAAGCCTGCTTTTGACCAGCGACTATGCTCTTTGTCGGGATTACCTGCAGGCACGATATTACCGCCCACTTTTTCTGCGGCACTTGAGCGCAGGGTTCTCCTGTCTGTGACTCCGGAAATATATAGAAAAAACTACCCACAGGGCGTTGAACCCGAATTCTATGAGCGCCTCATTTGTCACGAATTGGCGCATCGCCTGCACGTTCGTATTCTTGAGGGAAACGAAGATGCTATGGGCCCGACATGGTTCTTTGAGGGTTTTGCTCTGTTTGCCGCTGATCAGTTTTCAGGATCATTCAGCCCGTATTCTGCTGAAGAACTGCGCAAAGTGTTCTCAGAAGTAAAACGTGGCGATTACCGACGTTACGCTATTGCATTCCGGCAATTAGCCGGTATGACTGATTCGCTCGCCGACTTTTTGACCTGGCCCGCAAAGCCTGATTTCATGGAACGTCTGGAAGCTGTAATCAAAAACATATAACAATTTCGTGGGAGAGTAGGTCGCCTTTTAGGCCATTATAAAATCATAAAAATATATAAATCGCTGCGGTATAATTCCGCGGCGCATCTTTCTGTAAGTATTTTATAATTTCTAGTCCAGTCTCTTCATTCTTATGATACATAGCCTGAGCAAGAGTTTTTTTAAGATCTTTATATAACCACCAAATTTCGTCCCCTTTATAGTTTTCTGCTAAAAATTGCAATTTATCTGTTCCTGAGTCTTCCTTAATTTCTTGAGGAATTATTGTGTTTCTTAATCTATTTTGAAAGTTTTCTTTACTGTATGCAGCAGGATTATCAGGTTTTGTTTCAGGCGAGCCTTCTGTTTCACATTTTTTACAAATGTCATTCTTACATACCGGACCACCGACTACGCCTCCTACAGTGACTCAAAGGCACTCGTCGCAGCTACTAACCCAAATATCTTCTAATGAATGTTTTGCCTTGCATTCAGGACAGCAATGTATATTGGCATTATCATGTGTCCCGCATTTTTCACAAGTTATGCGCTCACAAAATCCGCATCGCAAAACGTATTCATCGTTTTTTGTTGGTTCCCATGTATGTTCGCAAAACTCACATTTCATATTCGCTCCTCTATATCTCAGCATTGTTTAATTTTATGCTGATTTGTGCTATACTGCAATACTTAAAACGATGAACATTCAATATATACCCGGCCAAAGCAGCCTCTACAAACTTAATCCTATCGTAAAAGGCTTGATTTGTTTTATTTTAATTTTGTTTTTTACACTTTCTAAACTCGAGCTGCTCGGGTTGCTTAGTGTAATAGTCACAATTTCCCTCATAATACGAATCGCACAAATTCCGCAGCTTCATATTTGGGCCTCGATTAAACGCATCGCAGTTCTTCTCATATTGGTTGGTGCTGTGCAAGGCTTTCGCGGTGACACCTTTAATGCAATGAACGCAATAATAGCAATCTTGCGCATTATAGGCGTTTTCATTTGCGCCGGTTATTACTTAACATTATCGCCGCAGTCTGAACTCATGTATTTTTGGGAAAAGCTATTCAAACCTTTTTCTTTGATCGGGTTACCCTCGCGCGAACTTGCCTTGGTCATGGTAATTGCCGTCAGATTTTTTCCTGTTATTCTGGGTGAAATAGACCGAATAAGAATGTCGCAGATTGCACGCGGTGCAAAACTTCGCAAAACCAATATTTTTTCTTCTGCTGCATCTTTAATGCCTTTGCTTATTCCTACACTTTCGCAGGCTATTATTCGTGCCGGTGAGCTTGCCGAGGCAATGGAAGCCCGCGGGTACGGCGCTTTTGAAACCCGCACGCGCTACTTAGAATATAGAATTACAATATTCGACTTTTTTACCTTTCTGTTAATTGCTTTATCCTTGACTTTTATTGCTTTCACAGGTATATAAACTTCTGAAACTACACTAAGGAATACACATGGAAATCACACATAAAGATTTTATAATACAGACTCTCGGTGAACCTAAATATACTTCTCCATTAAAATTGTCTACCGTAATGGGCGATTATTTGACCAATTACGTAAGAGAAGACGAGCGTATTCTTTATCAAAATACACTTACTGAAATAAAAGCTTCATTTGCAAACGGTGTCGAACCTTGTTCATTCGAAAAAGCCGGCCCCCGTGAAAAAATATTTTTCAATCCTGAAACCACCCGCGCCGGCATCGTTACATGCGGCGGTTTGTGCCCCGGCATAAATGATGTTATTCGCGGCATAGTCATGCAGCTGCATTTTTGGTATAAAGTTAAAAATATTTACGGTTTCAGATATGGTTATTTAGGTCTAATCAAAGAAAGCGGCCTTGACCCGATGGTATTAGACCCCGATATAGTTTCAGAAATTCACGAAAAAGGCGGTAGTATATTAGGTTCATCACGCGGTCCACAAGACGTTGGCCGCATGGTCGACCGCCTCATGGACTACAAAATCAATATTCTGTTCTGCATTGGCGGCGACGGCACTTTGCGCGGTGCTAAAGACTTAAACGATGAGATTACTCGACGTGGTTTACAAATCTCTGTTATAGGTGTTCCAAAAACCATCGACAACGACATTGGTTTTATCGAAAAAACTTTTGGTTTCGAAACTGCATTTACTCACGCCGTTGGTTCAATCAGCTCTGCCCACGTTGAAGCTAAAGGCTATCAAAACAGCGTTGGCCTTGTAAAGTTAATGGGCCGCGAATCGGGCTACATAACTGCAAATGCTTCGATTGCTTCGCAAGACGTAAATTTCTGCCTAATTCCCGAAATGCCCTTCGACCTCGAAGGTAAAAATGGATTTTATACTCATTTGTTAGAACGTGTCAAACGAAAATGTCACGCGGTTGTAGTTGTAGCCGAGGGCGTAGGCGCGCGTCTCGCCGCAACCGGCGAATACGATGCTTCGGGCAATAAAAAGTTCGGCGACGTGGGACTTTTCTTAAAAGACGGAATCGCTAATTATTTCAAGCGACATAATACTCCCGTAACGCTCAAATATATTGATCCGAGCTATATAATTCGCAGCTCACGCGCTATACCTGCTGACAGCGTATTCTGCAATCAGCTGGCACAGCACGCCGTTCACGCTGCGATGGCAGGTAAGACCGGTATGTTAGTCGGTATCTGGAGCAATGTTTTCACTTATGTCCCCATAGATATTGCCATAAGAAACCGTAAGCTCATTGACCCCGAAAGCATGTTCTGGCTTAACGTCCTCGAAACAACCGGCCAGCCACGCCACATGATCAACCACAATCCTGCAGAGCTTAATACAAAAAATGAATAATTTGCCCGGAACGCCAAAAACCGCCTGTTTTATGGGCCTCGGTTACATCGGTTTACCGACAGCAATAATTGCGGCTGTCGCCGGAATCGACGTTTGCGGTGTTGACATTAACCCCGAAATCGTCGAAAAAACCAATTCGGGCAGTCTGCACTTCTTTGAACCAAACTTAGGCGAAATGTGCGCTCGCGTCGTAGCTGAGGGCAAGCTAAAGGCTTATTCCGAGCCAATTCCCTGTGATGCTTATTTTATCGTGGTTCCTACACCCTTTAAAGCAAACCATGAACCCGACATTTCTTATGTAAAAGCTGCCACACAGCGCGTGATTCCGTTGCTCAAAGAAAACGATCTGTTCGTAATCGAGAGCACATCGCCAATCGGCACTACCGAAAAGATTGTTCAGGGCATTTATGCTGAGCGCCCCGAGTTAAAGGGAAAAATATATGCTGCTTACTGCCCCGAACGAGTCTTGCCCGGGAACATCGTTGCCGAGTTAATTAGGAATGACCGGATAATAGGCGGTATTAATGGAGATTCCGCAAAAGTTGCCGCAGCTTTTTATAAAATGTTCGTAAAAGGCGAATTGCACATAACAGACAGCAAAACAGCCGAAATGTGCAAGCTTACCGAAAATTCATCACGTGACGTGCAAATTGCTTTTGCAAACGAACTTTCGATGATCTGTGACAAAGCAGGCATAAACGTCTGGGAACTAATTAAGCTGGCTAATAAACACCCCCGTGTAAACATTTTGCAGCCGGGCTGCGGAGTAGGGGGACATTGCATCGCTGTCGACCCGTATTTTCTGACTTCTGATTTTCCGGTTGAGTCGCGAATAATCGCAACCGCCCGCGATATTAACAATTATAAAGCGTTTTGGTGCGCAGAAAGAATCTGTAACGAAATATTAAAATTTGAAATTCAAAACCACAGAAAACCGGTTACTGCTATAATGGGCCTTGCCTTTAAGCCAAACATCGACGATTTGCGCGAGTCACCCGCAAAATACATTAGCACAAGAGTTATTCAAACCGTTGACAGCGAAATTTTGATTTCTGAGCCAAACATTAAGAAACACGACGTTTTTAAATTGACCGATTACGCTGAAGCTTACGAAAAAGCCGATATAGTTGCGTTTTTACTCGCGCATAACGAATATAAAACGTTAGAAAAACGCCCCGATAAAATTGTTTTGAATTTTTGCGGACTCGCTAACTTTGTTGATACAGATATTAAAGAGTGTCTTTAATTAGTTGGCTGTCGCCGGCGATATCAGCTGTATCACTGCCTATCTCTGTTGTGTCAGTTGCTAATTTAGCCGTGTTACCTTCGTTATCTGATGTACTGCCTGCTAAATAATCAATAGCACTCGGCGTTTCAGCAATACTGCCGGCAATTTCGACGCTTCCGCTGCCTAACTCGACACTGCCGCTGGCTATATCAATGCTGCCACTCGCTATGTCGGCTGTATCGCTGCCTAATCCCGGCTTTTTAGCTTTTTCGATAGAATCGGCGATAAAATATCTTATATTCTTGTTCATTGAAGATGTCTGAAAGCGCCCAACCATTTCGACTTCATTTTCGAAAAGGCTTTCGTCGTTAACTTCCTGTAATATTTTGAGACTTGATCTAATCGGTATAAGTGTTTCGTCTTCTAGTTTTATCACCCATCTGAACATATTTTTTCGCCTGCTTACGGGGTGAATTTCGGGAATCAAATAACCTTTTAATTTTTCTACACGTGTAATTTCAAGCTGGTCTAATGCAGGGTTTCCGTCTGTTATCAAAAACGGATCAAAGGGCATGTTTTTTTCTTTTCTCTTTTTCTCTTCTTTTGCCTTTTTGCGCTTTTTAGCTTTTTCATCAGATTCATCGTCTGAAATTTCTTCATCATCGCTATCGTCAATCTCTTCGTCGGTATCGGCTTGCGTATCATCAGTTTGCGCAACCATGTCAGGTAAAGGCTCTGATCCATCGTCTACGGGAATCTGATCGCCCGAAAGCTCGGTTACTTCTTCGCCGGTTTCATAGAATGAATCATCGGGCGCCATATCATCGGTTGGAATATCATCAAACGGTGCACCTTCTAAGGACTGTGTATCACTTGCGTTAACCGGCATTGTCCCGCCGGCTGTAAGCAGCTCTGTGTCACTTGCATTAACTAAAAGGGTTTCGCTTGCCGTAACCTGCTCTGTATAAGTGGCTGTTATCGAAAGTGTACCGGTAGCATGAATAAGATTGCCAAACTCGTCTATTTCGGGCGGCTTATCTTCAACATAAACAGGAACAACAGTATTCGAAGCAATTTTTGCAGCCTGTGCTTCGAATTCAGAAATAAGCTCTGATACAGATTTTCCCTTTTCTTTGTCGTCAATTTTGCTTTTTTTTCTGAATGCGTCAGAAAGCGGGTCAGGGTAAAGTGTATCTATTGCTTTTTCGTTTTCGATTTTTGGAATTATAGGCACATAATTTGTCGTATTTATTGTAGACGAGGCAGTATTTTCTTGTGCATACAAAGGCGCATATGTTATTATTGCCGCTGTGAACACAAAAAGCAGTGCACTCATAAAAAGCTTTTTCATGTTATCTCCTAAAGAATTAAAGGCAGATAATTTTAACATCATTATTTAATTTGAGCAATACGAAGAATACTATGAAAATTTCTG